>CALKOA010000104.1 GCA_938091655.1 uncultured Balneolaceae bacterium
TGCTGAGGTATACCATGATAAAAATTCCTCATAATTTAATTTATCTAGAAGTTCTGGTGTAATCTTATTGTCAGCTGTTAGAGCCATATGATCATAGATTCTCATTTCAGCTTCTTTAGCAGCAGAACCTCTATTTTTATAGTCGTCGAAAAGTGTAGTAGAAACTGCAAATTTCTTTTGATGAAAATGGTCTAAATCATCCATTGATGGCCACCAGTCTCTATGTGGAGCTTTATGATTGTACATTACCATAAACGGTCTACTTTTATCCCATAGATTTTCAAAAAAATTCAACACTTTATTGGTAATCACATCAGTTACATACCCATCTTCAACAACTAGGCCGCCTTTAGTCTTAAACTCTGGTTTATAATAATGTCCTTGCCCAGGTAAAACTTCCCAATTGGAAAAACCAACTGGTTCAGACTTTAGGTGCCATTTACCAAATACTGCCGTTTGATAACCTTCTTCTTTTAATATAGTAGCAATTGTAGGTTGAGAGGAATCAAATATATCCAAATTATCTCGAACACTATTTAAATGACTGAATTTACCAGTGAGAGCTACTGCCCTACTTGGTGAGCAGATAGAGTTTGTTACAAACGACTTATTAAATAACATCCCTTCATCTGCTATTCTATCTAGATGCGGTGTATTCATCAGTTTGTCATCGTATGCACTTAGTGCTTGATAAGCATGATCATCTGTCATTATGAATAATATATTTTTTTGAGATGCTTCGTTATGGTCTACACCTTGGTTACAAGCCAGGATGCACAAAGAAATCATAAGAATAAAAAATCTACTCACTACAAGAATTATCTTATTCATAAGTGTTGAATTAAATTACTTTCATCTTAGTTCAAGAAAGGGAATATTACTTGCAATATAAATCAAAAATTTTGTATGAAATACCGTAATCATCTTTTATTGTTGTGTTTCCTTTTGGTAAGCTTTTCCACTTATTTTTTTTATATCAATAAGAATTCGTCATTGACTCCAGAAGTTATTAAAGACAATCTCCAAACTGGTGCAAAAAACTCTCTAGGATATATACAGTCAGTTAGAACCTACCCTTTTGATGATATTCCCAAAAAAGGCCTATCAGAATCTTTCTCTGGACTTCAAATACGTAAAAATAAAAGAAGTAAAATATTTCAATGGGAGTCGATCGGTCCTACAAATATTGGAGGTAGAACACTAGCCTTAGCGATTCATCCTGAAAATCCTGACATACTATTTGTTGGTTCTGCCAGTGGTGGTTTATGGAAAAGTACCACAGGTGGTAGTGGTCTAAATGCATGGGAATATGTTCCTACAGGACATCAAGTTTTAGGTGTTGCTGCTATTGATATTGATACTAATGACCCAAATACAATGTTCATAGGTACAGGCGAAGCGTATGGATCATCTGAAAATTATCCTGGTATTGGGCCTGTAAGGACAACTAGAGGTAGTTATGGCATTGGAATTTTAAAAACCACTGATGGTGGACTGAGTTGGACTAAAAGTTTAGACTGGTCACTAAATCAAAAAAGATCCATACAAAAAATACAAATCAACCCTTTGAGATCGGAATCGATTTGGGCTGCTACAACTGATGGTGTATATAAATCGACTGATGGTGGCAGTTCGTGGTCTAATATTCACTCAGTTACGATGGCTACCGATATAATAATTAATCCGCTTGATACTAATATGGTATTTGTAGCTCATGGTGGTATGGGATCGGAAGGACACGGTATTTACAGGACAACAGATGGTGGAGATACATTTTCTAAGGCTAATTTATTAATTGGTGGAGGACCGTCTGAATACAAAGGAAAAGCTGTTTTATCTATGTCCTCAGAAAAACCAAATATTTTATATGCAAGCATAGGTAACTCAGATGGTAGCCTGAATTATGAAGACGAAGATATTAAAACATGGGTAATGAAAACCGAGGATTTCGGCGAATCTTGGAATTTGGTCTTTAGCAGTAATGATATTTTTGCACGTGTTCAAGGTTGGTATGCACATGCCATTGCAGTTCATCCGAGTAACGAAAATATAGTTTGGGCTGCTGGTCAACCATTTTCTCTATACAAATCAACAAACGGTGGTATAGATTTCGTAGAAACTAGTATGGCGAATACTGCTGGTACTACAGATGACAGAGAAAATGATGTATTCCCATATTTGAGTGACTGGGCCGACCACCATGACATTATATTTCACCCAACCATGCATGATACTATCTATTTTATCAATGATGGTGGAATATTTAAAACAACTGATGGTGGTGTAACCATCGAAAATTGCAATTCTGGTTATCAAACGGTTCAATTTTACAATGGTGTTTCTAACTCAAACAGCAACAAGACTTTATTTTTAGGTGGACTGCAAGACAATTCAAGTATTATTTATGAAGGGAATATGGATTGGAGAAGAGAATGGGGAGGTGACGGAGCTTGGACTGCGTTAAATCAAGACGACAACAATATTGCGTATCTGTCAGCGCAATTTGGCCAAGCGGTTGTAAGTTATGATTTATTTAAAGGTGGACAGCTATATTGGGCAATGCCTAGAGGAACAGATAGTCAAGGGAATGAAATATTTCCCCGAAATGAAGCAAATTTTATTACTCCCTACATTTTGAGCCCAGCTGATAACCAAACTATGTATATGGGTGGCGAACGGATATACAAATATAATGCATTAAGTCAGAATTGGACCACTACCAATAATGGATATAGACTAGATGGAAATGCAATGTCAGCACTTGCTGGATCTGAACAAGACCCAAATGTAGTGTATGCTGCTTCTAGCCCTAAATTACAGCGTCCTCATATTTACAGAACAGCAAATGGTGGTGACACATGGCGTCAAATTACTCGGGATTTACCAGACAGATTCCCAACTGATTTGGCAGTAGACCCAAACAACGATTTAATTGCCTATGTTACATTTGGTGGATTTGAAACTTCCCATGTTTTCAGAACAGAAGATGGAGGTGACACATGGCAAGATATTGGTCAAAATTTACCTGACATACCAACATGGTCTATCACTGTCAATCCCAATAATAGTTCTCATTTATTTGTTGGAAATGAAATCGGAGTATATCAATCTATTGACAGTGGAAAAAATTGGCAAAATATAAATGGCAACCTACCGGATGCAGTTTTTGCTATAGATCTAATTGTATCAAGATCTAACAGTAAATTACGATTGGCAACTCATGGTAATGGTGCTTATGAAATAGATATTAGTCAA
>CALKOA010000105.1 GCA_938091655.1 uncultured Balneolaceae bacterium
ATATTCACTTGATATTGGTTGGTGACGGAACAATGATGAAAAAACTTCAAAATATGGTTCAAATATTAGATATTAAATCAAATGTGCATTTTGAAGGTTGGCAAGATCAAGATAAAATGAAATCTTATATGAGTATTTCGAATGCTGGCTTAATCCCGTTTAAAAGAACGGAACAAACGGATAATTCTAGTCCAAATAAACTTTTTCAGTACATGTATTACAAGCTACCAATAATATCTACAGATTGTACTTCTATAAAAAATATTGTTGAAAAGGATAGCGTTGGTATTGTATATGAAAGTGAAGATCATGAAGCTTTTGCTGAATCGGTTTTAAAACTATATAACTCAACTGAAGAATCAATTTCATTTAGTAATAATGCAGAGAAGGTTGTTAGAGAAAAATACAACTGGAGTAATAATGTTAAAGAAATGATAGATATGTACAATAACCTAAATTAACCCTATGCAAAGCATTCAATCAGTACTTATTCTAGCTCCACATACCGACGATGCCGAGTTGGGCTGTGGTGGAACTATAGCGCGCTTTTTAGAAGAGGGTAAGAAGATTTATGTAGCCGCTTTTTCAACGGCCAGAGCCTCACTGCCAGAGGGTGCCAATCCGGATCAATTACGGGATGAATTCCATGCTTCTATGGATATGCTAGGCATACCAAAGGAACAGCTATTTGTCTATGACTATCAAGTGAGAATGCTTTCCTATCACCGGCAGGAGGTACTTGAAGAATTGGTTAAGTTACGCCAACAAATAAAACCAGATTTAGTATTGGTTCCTTCAGGTAGTGATTTGCATCAAGATCATCAAGTAGTTCATAACGAGGGGTTGCGAGCGTTTAAACAGGTTAGTATCTGGGGATATGAACTTCCATGGAATCATATCAGTTTTGATACTCAAGCTTTTGTGCCTCTAGAGCAGCGACACTTGGATTTAAAGTGGAAGATGATGCAAGCCTATGATTCTCAGTTCGAGAAACAACGTCCATATTTTACCAAAGAATTTATAGAGGGTTTAGCCCGTGTTCGTGGGGTACAAGTCAATGAGGCTTTTGCTGAGGCTTTTGAAGTCAAAAGACTTAAATTTTAAATTCCTTCCAATTCTAACCTGAGCTTTTAAATTTATGGCCAATTATCAGCCTTTTATCCTTGATAACCTATTAGCGGTATTGCATGGTGATTACAGCCGAGAGGGTTTGGCTGATAATCATGAGTTAGATACCGTTGCTTCCATCGACGATAAAAACTATGATCCTAGCAGGAAAGCCATTACATGGTGTCATTCTAGTGCAGATAACAAACAAGAGATTATTGAGAAAACTCAGGCAACTGTTATTGTGTGTGATGAGAGTGTAGTGTTGAGTTCGAAAGTTCGATCCACAAAAACATTGATTAAGGTAGTGGATCCGAAACTTGCCTTTACTAGGATGATTCGATCAATCACAGTTGACCAAAATGAGCCTGGAGTACATCCTAGTTGTGTAGTGCATCTGGAAGCAGAGATAGATCCCTCGGCTAGCATAGGACCTAATTGCACTATTGGTAAGTGCATAATTGGAGCTGGAACCAGTATTCATGGTAATTGTTTCCTCTACGATGGGGTGGTAATTGGAGATGAGGTAGTCATTGAAGCAGGTGTAGTTTTAGGTGCTGAAGGCTTCGGCTTGGCAAAAACTTCTGAGGGGGCTTGGGAGCGATTTCCTCATCTTGGTGGGGTGCGATTATCCAATCGGGTCGAAGTAGGGGCAGGCAGTACCATTGATAGAGGGGCGATTCAAGATACCTTTATAGGCGAAGGAACTAAGATATCGAAAGCGGTGCACATCTCACATAATGTAAAAATAGGGAAGCATTGTCTAATTACTGGGGCAGTTTCTATCGCTGGTTCTACCACGATTGGGGATCATGTTTGGCTTAGTCCTGGTGTAACTATTTTGAATAAACTTAGTATTGGGGATCATGCATTTGTTGCAATTGGTGCAACAGTAACCCAATCTATTCCTGATCACTACCAAGCAATTGGGCGAAAAATTATTCCTAAAACTTGAAAACGGTAATGAACAACATAGAAGAACTGATTCGACAAACACTCATGTTGTCAGTAGATACACAAATTAACGACCAAACTACTCCTCAAGACATACCGGCATGGGACTCTCTAGGTCATATAAATATTATAACCGCTATTGAAGAGGAATACGATATTGAAATTACCCCCGAACAAATAGCTAAACTTGAATCGGTAGCTCATTTCAAAGAACTAATTGAAGAATTATCCTAAGCGGAATGTCACCTTCCTCAACCATTATTCAGTCTTTTTTTCAAGTTGTTAAAGAGCACCCGCATAAAACGGCCATAATTTGGAAAGATGATTCTCTAAGCTATACACAACTTGCGCAGTGGGTGGAAGCATATGCCTACTTTTTTACAGCTAAAGGGGTTAAACGGGGAGATAGAATATTATTTCATGGGCAGACCTCTTTACGCTTTCCCGCCATTTATTTAGCCTGCCATCGAATAGGGGCTATTGCGGTACCCGTTGACTCGAGGATGACACCAGCAGAACGAAATGAGTTATTTATTCAAATTGAACCAGCGATAGCTTTATTCCCAAGCTCCCTAGAAACTAGTTTCGCCTGTGAAGAGTTGGATCAGGATATCGGTACTCATCAACCAGGAGTAATAAACCCTTTTCCTGAAGGCAATGAGATTGCAGATATATTATTTACCACAGGTACGACAGGTTCTCGAAAAGGGGTACAACTTACCCATGAAAATATCTTTGCCGGTGCTTCCAACTCAAACGAGTTCATCGGGAATACCCCACACGATAAAGAAATAATCCCACTGCCACTACATCATGCTTTTGGACTTCGAAGATTAAGGGTAAACTTAATGATGGGTGCGACAGCTATTTTAGAAGAAGGGTTTATGTTTCCCCAGCGGTTTTTTGATCATATTTCAGAAGGTGCTACTGGCTTATGTATGGTGCCTACTGGATTTCAGGTGCTGAAAAAATTGATGAAAGATCGTTACATACCTTATTTTCAGAAGTTAAATTATATTGAATTTGGTAGCATGCCTATGCCGGCTGAGCAGAAGAGAGAATTGATGGATCAGCTTCCATCCACTCGAATTTGTATGCATTATGGATTGACGGAGGTCGCGGCCAATATTTTTACCGAGTTTCATGACGATGCAGCCCATTTGGATACCTTGGGTAAGCCGTCGCCTAATGTAGATGTTGCAATTGTGGATGCATCGATGAACCCTGTGTCCGTTGGGGAGCTAGGTGAAATAGCGGTACGTGGATCCATACAAACCCCTGGATATTGGAATGATCCGGAGCGAAGTAAGCAGGTATTGGTAAACGGATGGTTTAGAACGGGGGATCTTGCCATTCTAACACCTAGTGGGCACATTAAAATGAAAGGTAGGAACGATGATGTAATCAATATTGGGGGTAAAAAAGTATTCCCTCAGGAGATTGAGCAACAACTTATGAGCCACCCGACTGTCCAAGATTGTGCTTGTTGTTCGGTGGCTAATGAACTACTAGGCGAACAAATACAGGCATTTATCATATCGAAGGATAAACAACTCAGCACGCAGGAGTGGGTTAATATTTTGCGTGAATCGCTCGATTCGTATAAAATTCCAAGTCAGTTTATATATGTTGATAGCATACCTTATACCAATACGGGTAAGAAAAAAAGAGAAGCGTTGATAAACGAAAGGGCTCACAAAAAGCCATAAACTAACGAATAAGGTCCTTCATAGTCGAGTCTAATTGCTGCGAGAGTTTATTGAAGCTGTATTTTTCCATTGACTCGTTTCTATCATTAAAAGTGTATTCATTCCGATCGAATGCCTCAAAACAACTCATTATATACGAGTAAACTCCGCTCCCATCGGTTCTGTCAAAAAACTGTCCAATACCTGTACTGCTTACTACTTCCGCTGCGGCGCCTTGAATAGGACCGATACCAAGAACATTGGATCCAGAAATCATGTATTCAAAGACTTTGGTCGATAAGGCATAGCTACTATTTTTCGAGCTACCAATGGATAATAGCAAAAGATCACTCTTGGGCAGTAAAGCCATCATGTCTGAGTGCTGAATGAACGCATTCTTGTTAAAGGTGATATTATCACAAATCGACTCTAAGTCTTTTCCTATGGTGGGATCCAAACTCCCAAAAAATTCGAAACGCATTCGCTTGGCTATTTCAGGAGTTTCATTTTCGATTCGGCTAAGAGCTTCTAAAAAAGCTGTAGGGCGCTGATTTATTTTTAAACTTCCAAAATAACGAATTGTGAATTGTTCGTTTCGTTGCGGCTTACGTTCTTCGATAGTGATGTGATCAGGATCAAAACCATTGGTGATACGATGGATTTTAGTCTGTACGGAATCGGGTATTTTGTCAAAAAAACCATGGTTGACTACCGTGATTCTATCAGCCGAATGGAGTACCTGATTTTCGAGCTCTTTATTTTTTTTCTGGGCTAATGGACTCAGTGGGTTATCATCATAGTAGTATATATTGGTCCATGGATCTCTGAAATCAGCAAGCCAAGGGATCTTACTCCAGGAGGCCAATTGTTGTGCTATTCGATGCGTTGTGGGTGGTGGAGAGGTGGAAAATATGATATCAGGTGCCTCTTGCTTAATCACCTTTTTACCTAATGGCACAGCGAACCACTTCCATGTTAACTTAGCATCTGGGATGAGAATATTTAGTCGCATCCAAACGGCTATTTTAGCTAGTAGTCCTTTATTTTTCGAATAGAATATAGAAGGATTGTGTGTTACACTGGTATTGCCGGAATTCTTGTTCGATAGTAATTGAGTCGGTTCAATGATCGATGATCTATATACCTTCACGCGAGCAAGTAACGAATCATCTGGATCTGCACGGTGACCGGAGGAAGCTTTTTTTGCAGTTAAAACTACTACTTCCCATCCAAGGCGTTGAAGATATTTTACAAATCTAGAAACTCGGTAGGTACCCACACCCGCAAACGGATACCAGTAATAGCTAATGACTAAGACCTTAGGCTTTTTTTCCATCTACGATTCTTTACTTCGGTACCACATAATTCCCACCCAAAGTCCTAGTAGCAGTTGTAAGGCAACCGAGAGCCAAGAAATTAGTATGCCCTGACTAAATGAGCTGGGTTTGAAATCAAGAGTGAGTTCGTGTTCGCCAGGTGGTATGATTAAACCGCGTAAAAAGTAGTTTGTTTTATAAATTTGAATTTCTTCGCCGTTCAATAGGGCTTTCCATCCTGCTGGGTAATACATCTCGTTAATGACTAGAAAACCTGGTGTTGAGCGCCGTATACTAACTTCAAGCTCTGCGCCAGTGTACCTTTTAACGGTTGCGAGGCTGGTCGAATCAACCAGTGAAGAGCTTGATAATCCGTTCATTCTTTCGGCGGCTTGGTCTTGCCATAAGTCTACTTGTTCAACTAAAGCAGTGGATGAAAAATCAATTCTAGCTGGATTCTTTAAGAAGTCAAATGCTTCTGGGCCACTGTCAACAAGCCGGACGGAATCCGCAAAAAATGCTTTTGGTAATATGTTTTGAACTTCATAGACCGACCCCTGTTCAGTAGAGTACACTGGAACTATGCCAGGTACATTTAAGCCACCACCATAGGTTATGTATTTGGCACCAAATAATCGAAGTAAATCTAGGTTGATTCCCAACGGGCCATCGAATAGCGCGGCATTATTGGACATAAAAACATCCTGGAATAAACTTAGTTTTGCTCCACTGTACCCTCCAACAGTAGGGTAAAAATAGGATGGTACTGCGTTGTTAAATGGGTTGTCTAGAAGTGGTAAGACCCGGTGTTCATATATTCCGTTTTCGTCATATATATTCTGTTGGATGAAGCGATCAAGTGGTCGTGCTTGCCGTTCCATAAATGCTGAATCGTAGGGGTTTTGGCTGGTAAAGCCCGACTCTGGCACGAATCGCATTCCAACCTGTAGTAAATCGTAGCCTTGCAGTCCGAATAAAAGTAGTAAGACCACAGCATAGGATAATTTAGCGCTAAAATAGGCATAGAGGAGGCCTAAAAGCACAACACTGAGTAGTCCAAAACGGATAAAATCAGCTCTTGCTAGGTCTTCCCGTTCAGGCACCAATCGTTGTTGAACATAATTAGCAGCTTGACTTCTAACTTGCGCATTCGAAGGGCTAACTTGATTTTGTTGAGCAATTTGATTGGCAATTCGGTCAACTTCTTGGGGATTCGTATAGTCTAAACTGTTATAGCCTAAAAATGCAAAGCCAAAAACCCCCGCAATCACGATCAAAGGAACCCGAACTTTAGTCAAGCTAAATTTATCTGGTTTGAATTTAGGCAGTGCCTCCAAACCATAGGCCACTAAAATAGATGCACTGAATGAGCTTATGACTAGCCAGGTCTCGGGCGCTCTAAATTTGTCAAAAAATGGAATGGTGTTAAAAGCAAGGTTATTGAAGGTTGAGAAATTTTCCCCCCAAGAAAAGAATAGTGCAAGCACGCCAATAGAGAGAAAAGCAAAGGGAGTGTAATCCCTGCGTTTGATGAGGCCAAAGATGATAAAGGGAATTGCCAGAAAGCCAAGATAGTGAGGCCCACTGGTAACCGTTTTAGGTCCCCAATAGTTTGGAGAGGCCCCACCAAAAGCATTTGGAAGCAGGAGAGTCAAACTTTCTTTAATGCCCTGTGACCATGCAAAAGCATAGGATTTATCTAATCCGGTTGTTTCGGAAATGTCAGACCCTCCACGAATACTATATTGGGCATATTCTTGTAAGGGTAGTAACTTTTCCGCATTACCTGCTACGCCAATGAGTCCTCCCACAAGTAGGACTAGCGTTAGTTTGATCCACTTTTGCTGCTCTTTAGATTTAAGTCCATTCCAAACATCAAACAGCCAAACAAAAAGGAGGACAAACAAAAAATAATAACTGATTTGAGGGTGACCAGCTCTAAATTCAAGGCTTACTGCAATTGAAAAGACAAGTAGACCACGTAGGATATGGGGACTTCTGGTTATGATCCAGTATCCAACCAACATCCAAGGGGCTATGGCTAGTGCAAAGAACTTAGAAGTATGCCCAGCCATGATGATAATTGGGAAGTAGGTAGTTAAGCCGTATATGATGCTGCCAGTAACGGCTATCCAAGGCCGGAATCCCATTAGTGTCAGCAGTACATACATGCCTGCTAGAAGAACCCAATATTCGAACGCTGGATACCACTTGTTAAAAAAAGGTTTTATGATCGTGTCTAAGTGGGGTACTTGTCGTGCAGTGGAAATAACAAAGGATGGCATACCACCAAACATGTTTTTTGACCACAAAGGCTCTTCACCAAATTCTTCTCGATAATCTATGATGGATTCTGCTCCAGCTCGCCACTGAGTGATATCGTGACGCTGCATTTCTTTCCCCCCTATAGTTGATGGGAAAAATAAAATCAACGGCACAAAAAACAGTAGGCCTAGGGCAATCAAATGTTGTGTTCGGGAGGAAAGAGAATCGAGCATGGGTACTTATTCTATAACTTTTGGTACTCTAAAGTAGTCTGAATCAGCATCAGGAGCATTTTCTAAGGCCTTTTCATGAGCTAAGGGCTCCTGTGCTTGGTCTGGACGATATGTTTTGCCCAATTCAATGACGTGTTCTAATGGCTCAACGGTCGAGGTGTCAAGGTTATTTAAGCGTTCCATATAACCTAGAATAGCATTCATATCTCTTGATAGAATACTAATTTCGTCCTCGCTTAAATGTAACTTGGCAAGGCCTGCGACATACTGCACTTCTTCTTTACTTACAGACATGATGCTCACTCATTTTTTTGGGTTAGAATGCATATAAATAGCAGGTAAGGTACAAAAGAATAGCCAAAAGGGTAACGATGATTTAATGAGAAATCCAAATCTGCCCATAGTTGATTTGGGTTAAGGATAATAGAGCTAAATTATTGAGCCCCATACTTTCGAGTAGTTTATTTACGCTAGAATGCTATATTCCGACATAAGAACACTAAATAATTACTATGATTAGAAAAAAAGTAACGATCAAAAACTCATCTGGTCTACATGCTCGCCCATCAGCCGCGCTGGTTAAGCTAAGCAGTTCATTTAAATCGGACTTTTTTATACATATGTATGGTTATAGGGTAAATGGTAAAAGTATTTTAGGGGTGATGACGCTTGCTGCTGAGCAAGGCGCCGAAATGGAATTAGAGATAGATGGACCCGATGAACAAGCCTGTTTGGAGGCGGTGGAAGAATTAATTGATCAAAAATTTGGAATGAAGGATGAATAAACTTGAAGGTCTAACAGCCTCGGATGGTTCGGCTGTTGGTCCACTATTTATTCGAGAACAATCTAGCTATGAGACTTCGTCTAAGCAGGTATCTTTAGGTGAAGTTCCACAAGAGATACGACATTACCAGCGTGCATTAGAGGTATATGAGCATGAACTTGAGCAATTACTCATCAAGTTAAGAGGTACGGCTTCCGAAATAATCAAATCACAAAGCTTAATTTTACAAGATGAGCAGATAAAGGGTGAAATAATTAATTCTATCCGGACAAACGTAGTTTCAGCATCCTATGCGATTGATCAAGTTTACGAGCTTTATATAGGTCGACTTCGCGATAGTGCCTCTAATTTATTTCGTCAGCGCATCATTGATTTAATTACGATTAAAGATCGCTTGGTTAAGTTAGCCGCTGCATATTCGGAGCATTCTAAGTCATATGAACAAGCTGATACTAAGCTAGAAAAACCGGTGTCAATTGACTCAACATCCCAGATTAGAGGATGCATTGTGGTTGCACGAGAGTTGTCCCCCACCGAGGTGGTACAACTCTCTGAGTCTAAAGTGATGGGAATAGTGTTAGAAAAAGGCGGATTAACAGCGCATGCTGCTATTGTTGCGCAGTCTTTGAATATCCCTTGCTTGGTCCAGATTGGAACCCAAATTCAAGATATATCTTCTGGAAGTATAGGGATCATCGACGGAGAAGAAGGGGTGCTGCTAGTCGATCCAAGCCCTGAAGCCATCCAGGAGTATAAAACTAAAATTTCTGATGCCCAGGTGGCAAAGAAAAAAATTAAGCCAAGTCGTCTACCTGCCGTTACTAAAGATGGTGAGCGAGTGCAGGTTCATGCTAACATAGAATTTATTCAAGAGTTACCCATGGCCTCTAGTTACCGGGCCGAGGGAATAGGTTTGGTTCGAACAGAGGGATTGTTATACGGTGGGCTAACCCATAAAAGTGAAAAAGAACAGGATGTGTACTACAGACGTTTACTAGAGGATAGTAAAGGGCCGGTTGTTATACGTCTGTTCGATGTTGGTGGAGATAAGTTACACGGTTTCACCACCGAAGAGTCAAATCCATTTTTAGGTTGGCGTGGTATTCGGATGCTACTCGACGAAAAAGAGATGTTGCATTCACAGCTGCGCTCTATTCTAAAGTGCACTCAAGATTACCCAGATCGAATACGTATTCTAGTCCCAATGGTGACTAACATTGAAGAAATACATCTGTTGAAGGAAGAGCTGAGTATAGTTAAAGATGAATTGATACAAGAAGGATTTACTCACGTGCAGGATGTCCCTCTTGGGATTATGGTTGAGGTACCTGCCGTAGCTGTAATGGCGGATAAATTCGCCAAAGAGGTCGATTTTTTTAGTATTGGAACTAACGATCTTACGCAGTATACCTTAGCGGTGGATAGAACAAATGATCAGGTTGGTCGGCTTTTTGAGCATGATCATCCAGCCATTTGGAAATTGATTCAACAAATTCAGTTAGCTGCCCAAAATGAGGATATTGAAGTGAGTGTTTGCGGTGAATTGGCAAGTACTCTTCTAGGTGCGAGTGGGCTAATTGGTCTAGGTATTCGCAACTTAAGTATGAAGCCCTCAGCCATTTTATCGGTCAAAAAATGGATACACACCTATACGCTATCCGAATTCGAATTGTTTGCTTCAAAGATAGTTAAGGTTCAAAACCGTGAACAGGTACATCAGCTATTTTCAACCATTTTCCATCGTAGCTAAACGGTATTTTATTATGTGTTTTAGCTTGAATTCACCATTTCTTAAAGTTGAAATCGGTTCCAAAGGAAAATAGTTTTGGATATAACTCTAATTAACCTTAATTAATTACGCAAAAAAGATTAAGGTAATAATTAATTAATAAACATTACTTTAATGGCTTAAATAATATGTTTATATTTAGACGTGCAAACTTATTAAGCGATAAACCATACAATATCATTTAGATCATTATGCTATCAAAAAAATTTACTCCAAAGCGAACAGTATGTAAGGTCACTTTTACCATGCCAGCTAATGTTGCAAAAGAACAAGTAGCCATTGCAGGTGATTTCAACGATTGGAATCCAGCGGACTATCTACTTGAAAAAAAGAAGGACATGTATCAAATCGAGCTTAGATTAAAGCCTGAACAAAGCTATAGATTCAAATATCTAATTGATAATGAGCTATGGGAAAATGATTATGCGGCAGATGAGTATATTCCAAATGAATTTGGGACAGAAGATTCTGTTGTAATCATAGGTAATTAATATTGTGTGATTGATATAGAGGTATTTGAGCGACACCTAACTACTAAATGGGTGGGCAGAGATCGTCTACTCTTAGAGCAGACTGATTCTACAAACAACTATGCCAAAAACCCCCCACGTGATTTAGTTCAGGGAAGTTTAATACTTGCAAATTACCAATTGAAAGGACGTGGACAGTCAGGTAAAAGTTGGTTTGGGGATGCTCACAAGAATCTTTATTTCTCCATTTTTACTAAGCCCCTTAAAACAGAGGGGCTTTTTTTGTTATCGCTAATTTCGGCCTATTCTATTATTGAGAGCATTCGGTCTTATCACTTGGCTCATCCGTTAATGAATCAGTTGAGGATTAAGTGGCCTAACGATGTATATATAGGTGAACATAAAATTGCAGGAATTTTAACTGAAAATATTTTTCATGGCGGATTTCTCAAAGGTAGTGTGATAGGAACTGGATGGAATATTAATCAAGACCATTTCCCTCCTAATCTAAAGTACAAAGCTAGTTCACTGCGATTATTATTTCCTGAAACTTGGATACGCGAAGAGTTACTGGCCCGTTATTTGAATTTTTTTGAGCACTACTATTCTTTGTGGGAAACCCAGCCTTTGAAATTAGTACAGGCGTTGAATATCCATTTACTGGGGTATAATACCTCAGTACGTATTGTTGTGGATGGTTCTCGAGTACCAGGAATATTTACTTGTCTTGGGGTAGATATCCAGGGACATTTGCGTGTATTGAATAAAGAGAAGGAAGTCGATACTTTTACATATGAACAAATCCGAATACACCCCGCCTAGTTTAGGAAATTCTACCTTGCTTGAAACACTGGAAGAATCTTTGAGGAGTCATGAATTATGGGGTAAAAAGCTGATCATAGGTGTGAGTGGTGGGGTGGATTCAATGGCCCTTTTAACCGCATTGCATGAACTAAACCAGCAACTTTTTGTCATCCATATAAATTACGGGTTAAGAGGGGTTGATAGTGATCAAGATCAGGAATTAGTGGAGCATATAGCTCAATTTTATGCTTTTGAAGTGGCGTCATTTAGGCTACATTATGATTCTTCATTTGGTAACCTCCAGGCTTGGGCAAGAGAAACACGATATCAAATTTTTAGTGAATTACGAAGAGAAGAGGCCGCCGAAGCTATTGTTTTAGCCCATCATCGTGAAGACGTTTTAGAAACAGTTTTTCAGAAATTATTTCGCGGTTCTTCGCCTGCTTATTGGGATGGAATGAAGGCGTGGGAAGAGGAACAAGCACTTTTTCGACCTTGGCTAAAGCACTCAAAAACTGAGTTAATTGATTACGTAGAAAACCGATCGGTACCTTATCGCGAGGATTCCACGAATGCCAAGTCGACATACAATCGTAACTGGCTACGCAACGAATGGGTGCCTATGCTAAATCAACGATTTCCAGGTTGGGATGAACACCTACTAGATTTGGGTGAATATGGACGCTTGTTAAGGAGTTATCAAAATCAATGGGCAGCTAGATGTATTCGTGTTCATGTAGATTCTAACCAGCATAAAGTTGATCTCACTGAATTGGAACCTTTTTCAGAAAGTGTACAGCTAGACAGGCTAAAGATATTCGTGGAGAAGCATCCATTATTTCGAAAGGAAGAACGTCTTAGTCGTGGTCAATTGAATCACTTGCGAGGGCTAATTAAGGCAGAGCCAGGAAAGAAAGTGTCTGTTAATGAACAGTTGAGGGTATATAGGCAGCGTACGTGCTTACTAGCCATGCCAGATCAGACGTCCACTCATGCTACTGAGCTAATTGAGCAACCTGGGAGTAATGAATTACTGCAAAAGAAAACCTATACCTTTCAAATACTAAATGATAAGAACCCCCTTAGATTAGCCAAAAACGGGCCAGAGTTATATATGGATGCACATACTATATCTTGGCCATTACGAATTAGAGATTGGAAAGAAGGGGATCGATTTACCCCGCTCGGTATGAAAGGAACGACAAAAATATCGGATTTTTTAATCAACAATAAGGTCCCTTTAGCAGAAAAACCGGATTACAAAATTCTAGAGGATGGCAATAATTCAATTATTGCTGTACTATTCCCCTCAAATAAATCTAAGAATGTATCCCATTACGGTATTCCATCCGATCAGCAAAAGTGTACCCAAACAACTACATTAGTCTTGCAAATTGGATTGACATCCTCTACTAATTGAAAAGATAGAATTATGTTTACCCCTGACAGTATAGAAGTGCGAGGAGAACGTTTCACTCCTTTTATCACCCAAGAACAAATTAGCACCCGAATTTCATTTATGGGTAAACAACTCAATAAGGATTTTGCAAATCTGAATCCAATCTTTATTGGTGTGTTGAATGGGTCATTTATTTTTTTAGCCGATCTTATGCGGCATGTGGAAATACCATGTGAAGTAGATTTTGTGAAACTAAGTAGTTATGGGGACAAAAAAGTATCCTCAGGAAATGTTACTACTCTTAAAAAAGTCGACGCACGATTAGAGGGACGCCATATCATATTAGTTGAAGATATTGTCGATACCGGACTTTCTATGAACTATATGCTTGACGACATGAACACCCATAATCCAGCCTCATTATCGGTGATTACACTACTGCACAAAAAGGAGGCTACCGTTCACCCGGTGGATTTAGCATATGTTGGTTTTGAAATCCCAAATGCTTTTGTGTTAGGTTATGGATTAGATTATGCACAACATGGAAGGAATTTGGGGCAAATTTATATAGTAGAAAATAAAAAATAAGCCAATCACGCATTGCGTACTGCAGTTAAGGGCCGTATATTTGCATTCCTTAAACAGTTATTTACGTACAGAATAATGTTTGATTGGAGAGGTGGCTGAGTGGCTGAAAGCGCTCCCCTGCTAAGGGAGTTTATGTGGAAACACGTAACGAGGGTTCGAATCCCTCCCTCTCCGCATAAAAAATTGTTGAATTATGGCAGAACTTAGGCTACGCTTTCAATCGCATCTCCTGCCTCTTGCGCATACCTTCACCTTAGCGCACAGTTCACGTACCCATACTCCTATCAGTTTTGTTCAACTACAATGGGGAGATTATGTTGGCTACGGAGAAGCGGCTATGCCACCCTATCTTGGTGAATCCGCTCAAACAGCTGAGTCATTTTTCTCTAGTTTAGATTTTACCTGGGTATCTGAGCCAAGTGATTTAGAAAAAGTTCTAAGTTATGTTCAATCACACAGTCCAGGTAATCCTGCCGCAAAAGCTGCGATCGATATAGCCCTGCATGATCTTCATGCTAAGCGTTTGGGCGTGCCAGTATATCAACTTTTCGGGCTAAACCCAGTGGATGCACCACAGAGTTCATACACTATTGGTATACATCCTTTGGAAGTGGTGCATAGTTTACTCCCAAACACCGACCCATTTGGATTGATCAAGGTAAAACTAGGGGGGGGCCACGATCGTGATACGATTGATTTAATTCGAAACTATACTGATAAGCCCATAAGTGTTGATATAAATCAAGGGTGGACACAAAAGGAGAAAGCACTTGATGAGATTTATTGGCTAAAAGAACGTGGAATTGCGTATGTAGAGCAACCAATGCCAAAGGAAGCCACCAAGGAGATGGAATGGCTTAGCCAACATTCGCCACTGCCCACTATTGCTGATGAAGCTGTGCAGCGCCTTTCAGACCTATTTGAACTTAAAAACCGTTTTCATGGAGTAAATATCAAACTCATGAAGTGCACTGGTATTCGAGAGGGATACCTTATGGCCAAGGTAGCTAAATCGCTTGGATTGAAAGTGATGATTGGTTGTATGACGGAAAGCTCTTGTGGTATTGCAGCCGCCGCCCAATTAGCTCCTTTAGCCGACTGGGTAGATCTGGATGGCCATTTTTTATTAGCAGATGATCCCTTTGAAGGCTTGAGTTTTGAAGATGGAGTAGTTCAATTAAGTCAAAAAAATGGCTTAGGTGTGTTTCCTAAGCATCTTTCTTGGGCCGATCAATAACGGCAATAGTGCAACGGGATGTGCAGACTAGTCGCTCTTTTTGATCGGTTATCTTGATTTCCCAAACTTGAATGTTCCGCCCAACTTGAAGGGGAGTTGCGACAGCCGATACCTTTCCACCTTCCATAACAGGGCGATGATGATTGGCGTTGATTTCGACCCCAACAGCTGTTTTATGCTCAGGTAAATGTAACCAAGCACCTACTGAGGCAAGTGTTTCAGCTAAGGCAACAGAAGCACCACCATGAAGCATTCGAAAGGGTTGTACCGTAGCCTCATTTACAGGCATGGTGGCTACGCACTCATCCTTTGTAAGTTTTGAAAATTCTATGCCCATCATCGTTGCCATATTGGGTTGTAGTGAACCCAGTAAATTTTGGACAAGTTCTTCTAAGCCAGGTTCTATATACATTGGATTATGGGTTCAGTCGTTGGTTGGTCTTTGGGATTGAGTTCAAATATAGGGATAAGCATTATTTATTGTATATTTTTGCCTTAGAAATGAATAAGGACCCTTTTGGTGTAAATGAAGTCAATATTTGAAGTCGTAGGATTTGGTTTCAGCACATAATAAAGCACCACTAGGATGTTTTAATAACTGCATTAAACGTCAGCGATATGAATGATCCAGCAACTACTGTACCGGTACTTTTTGAGCAAAATCTTGGAAAAAATATAACAGGCATTGCATGTGCTACCAAAAGAAATGGTAGTTGGACCACATTAGGTGTTGAAGAGTTTAAAGAACAGGTTCGGTACCTATCTCTTGGTTTGCACTCCCTAGGGGTTAAGAAAGGTGATGCAGTATCTATACATTCACCAAACAGTTCACAATGGGTATTGAGTGATCAAGCTATACTATCCATTGGGGCCGTTAATGTAGCCATTTATACTACCCAACCTACCGATCAGATCGTCTATATTTTAAACGATTCTAAAACAGTCGTGCATTTTGTATCAACCAATGAAATGTTTGAGGGACTCTCAGAGCTTGTATCTGAAGTGTCTACTCTGCAAAAAATAATTTTTATGGAAGAGGTACCTAGTCCAGATAATTCAGAGAAATTCATGAGTTTTGATTCACTCTTAGAACTAGGCAAGAAAGTACACCAAGAACAGCCTGAACTGTTTGAATCCTTACGTTCGAGTGTGAGTGCTCTGGATTTAGCGAATATAAATTATACCTCTGGTACAACAGGCGTCCCAAAAGGGGTGATGTTAAGCCATCATAATCTCGTTTCTAACACTCTTTCATCATTGGAACGCTTACCATTTACTACCACAAGTGATTCGTCTGCCGTGTTGTCTTATTTGCCCTTAGCTCACATGATCGAACGCATCGGAGCCTACTTATATACTGGAGCTGGTGCCACTATTTACTATGTGGATGATTTGACGGAAATTAAAGAGGACATGCAGCAAATACAGCCAATCTTTTTTGCAACAGTGCCTCGATTATTGGAAAAAATCCATGCAGGATTAAAATCGAAAGGACAAGAATTGTCAGGGGTAAAGAAGCATTTGTATTATTGGGCGTTGAAAATGGCTGAGCATTTTGACCCAGAAACACCGTTGAAGGGGTTAGCAAAAATTAAAAGGAATATCGCAGACACCCTAGTGTATAAAAAAATCAGAGAAGGTCTTGGGGGAAAGATTGAAGGAACCATCTCTGCAGGTGCAGCACTTCATCCTACTATCATGAGATTTTTTAATGGGATAGGGATTAAATGTGCCGTTGGATATGGCCTCACCGAAACTTCACCCATTCTTACAGCAAGTTTACCAGACAAAATCCGTATTGGTTCAGCAGGTTTGCCCATATCAGGTGTGTCCATACGTATATCTGAAGATGGTGAAGTACAAGCAAAGGGCCCCAACATTATGCAGGGTTATTTTGGTAAACCAGAGTGGACTCAAGAAGTTATGACCGACGACGGATGGTTTTGCACCGGTGATATTGGTTATCTAGACACCGATGGTTGGCTGTTTATTACCGATAGAAAAAAGGATTTATTTAAGCTTTCTACTGGGAAATATGTAGCACCACAACCCATAGAAAATGGTCTAACAAAAAGCCCATACATTGACCAAGCTATCGTAGTCGGGATTGAACGTAAGTTTTGCAGTGCGTTGTTGTATCCTGATCTTACAAGAATTCAAGAGCATTTACATCAGAAGAAACTACAGGTAGACCCAAATCATCTTCTTTTAGAGCCACTCGTATTAACCTTAATTCAGCAGGAAGTGGATAAGGTCAACGAGAACCTACCACCTTGGGAGGAAATCAAAAAATATGAATTCCTGCCTCAACCATTATCCATCGAGCGGGGCGAACTGACCCCTAAAATGAGTGTAAAACGCCAAACTATCTCTAATAGGTATTCAGAATTAATTGAAAAAATCTACTCAGACTAAGCTATTAGAGCTTGGATTGTATTTTTTCCAAATTACTGGCAAAGCGGATCGCATCATAGGCAGAGTACACCACCTCTTTTTTTAATTGAACGTTTTTCAAAAAATGAAGGGCCGATTTTTCTGCTGCTTTGGTAGAATCAAATTTTTTAGTTTCAAATAAAAGAAGCCCTTGGCCATCTAGAAAACCATATTTGAGCACTTGTTCAGATACCGAACATTCTATGAACGATTGGTTTGCAGCTATGTATCTATTATGTTGCTCAATGGTTGAACTTACCTGTATTTGTATGGATGCGGATGCGCCACTGTCGAATCGTATGAGCAGGTGAATAGCTTGTGGTTGATCACCTACTAAATGACTCTGTTTTACCTCAATAAGATGTATTCCACTATCTATCCACTTTAAACATAGGGCTAGTTCATCGGTCCAAGCATTCATAAACGCATGTTTGGAATGAGCTATTTTGGACCGATTTATATTTCTTTGAATCTGTATGAATTGGGGTTTAGAAATCTTGTCTTTCATCCATTGCGTCGAAGGCGATAAGGTGGGCCAATGAGCAAGTTGAACCTCTACACCTGCTTCTTTGCTGGTTCGATATATGCGCTCAAGTTCTTTTGAGGGAATAATAAAATCGCTTATAAAAAAGCAGGGAATACTTTCTTTTAAGGCGTCAATTAAATGTTCGGTTCGATTGAATGTAGTGTCCACAACAAAACATGCATCTACCCGGTCTAAATCGTGTACGTGAGGAGCTAGGACGACTTGTCGCACAATGTTATGTGGCCGTATATGACGTTCCCAGGCTACCGCTCGTTCAGCGTCTCCAACAATTCCAATTATCATAGCTTTATGTGTATTATTAGATAATATTTTGTAATATAATTTATTATTAAAATATAATTACAAATTAAAATATAATTAGCAATAATAAATGGTTAAAGAAATAATAGCAAAAACTAGAAAGTATTCAAGGTATTTTTTCATAGAAATAGAATAAAAAATTAATCAAATATCAGACCAAATCATTGTATATTCATATAGTCGATAAAATTCAATTTGTTTATTAATTAAATCTTTATCAATAAATAAATTTATATTGCTAATATTCGTTGTTATAGAATCATTTGTCACATTAACATATAAGCCGTTTACATGTTGTTTATCTAGAACTAAAGAAGGCATATCAATCTTAAGTTGAGCTACGTATTTACATGTGTTAGAGAAATAGCTACAATCTGATATTTTAGGTTGACTTAATTTAAGTTGATTGGTTGAATAGTTGCCTATTGTAGCTTTAGTATATCTACGAACATCATGATCTCTATATTGCATTTCAACAATAAGTGAATGTTTTACTAAAGAGGAGTCTATTGTTGTGTTGTATGAAGCAATTCTGGTATATTTTATGTTTCTCAATTTGCCATTTAACTCTGTTAATAAATAATATTTGATTGAGCCAAAGTTAAAGTCATTTTCATACCTCTCAATACCAATTATTGATAAATCTCCATTTTCTTCAAGTTCATTCACTAAAATATTATCTCGTGCTGCTTCATAAGTTGAGCAATACAATAAAACTAAAGCCAGAAAACAAAGTAATAAACAATGACGTTTTAATTTAAACACTCTAAAAAGAAACAAAATTTTTATATTAACATTGGATATTCAAAAGTGTTGTAATTTAACCATAGAATTTGTTAAATGTGATGTTTAGTGCCTAATAAACAAAAATATGATTAAATAATCCCTTATTAGCCTAATAATACCATGGATCAACCAGATTATAAAGAAAATAAACTTTCATTAGAGAATGATTTGTATCAACAGATCACCTGGCTTTCTATTATTGAATCAATCTCCAGTAGATTCAAGGACTCTTCCATAATAGTAAGTCCAGAAGATTTAAAAACTATATCAGGAGGTTATTTTTCGAAATCACCCTGGAAAAAATTTGAAAGTCATAGGGGTGATCAAGTAGCTAATATAATATTAAAAAGCTATTGTGCGATATACTCAAAAAGTACCACCGGGCAAGTCAAAGTTATTAGTTTTTATTCTGACTCTGAAAATAAATGGATTAGATTTAGAATGATTGAACTATTGAATAGATACAATCAAAAACTTATAGAGTTTGATTGGGATGACAATCTTATCACTCTTTATGATATCAATGATGAAAAAAAATGGGTATTTCAATTATCGCAATTAGAATTGAATTTATTACAAGAATTGTTTGAATCAATTTTGGATGAATTATACAATATTGAAACTGACTTAGCCAATAAAGAAGAACAGGAAAAGAAGGCTATTGATGAAGCTATTTCAAATTATGTTTTAAATAATGGATCTGATAACACATCAAGTTTAGTTATAGACGAAACAACAAACATATTTGATTTATTAGAAAAACCAGAAGATGTTGAAAAATTACTTTATAAATATGAGGAAAATATAGTAGCTAACTTTAAAAAAGGTTATCAAAATATTGAAAGATTGATAATTAACTTAAATACAGAAAAAAAAATTTTAAATATACTATTTGATATAATAGTAGAACATTCAAATATGACCCTATTTATTACACATTTACATATATTAAAAAATAGAATACATATATTTCAGTTAATATATTTTTATAGTATTATAATGATTATTTCAATTTACGAAAATAAATCTAATTTATATCATATTATTTATAATATTTTTGATAAAATGGATTTATTTACTTCAGGTAATAATGTCCTTATCTTATCCAATTTATCAAATTCAATTGAATTATTAAATGAAACATTCATCGACATAAATGCAAATTCGAATCAATTACATTCTGAACAATTAATAATCAAACAGACTTTAGAAGCAAATTTAGCTATTGTAAATAAAGCAAACAATGAACTCTTAGATATCAAGTCAGAAACTGACTTTAAAAATTTGTATTTAAGAATACTAAATTATGAATATGTTAAAGTAAATATGGATGATTTAGTATGACCATTGAATTATTGAAATAAAAAATTTTATTTATGCAATTCTTCTATAATAAATTATTTAATGTAGTAACCATATTTTTGTGTTTGTCAACTAGTGCGTATACACAAATAGATAATGATAAAGTACACATCGATTTTTTCAATGGTATGTTTGATCTTAATATAGTAGATTTTTTGGGTACTGAAGATGTGAAAAAAATCTATAACTTTGATTATCAAGATAAAGGCATAATTGAATCAAATATATATGATATGTTGTATTTATTTGACGAATTTGCTGAATATCACATCATTTTACCCTCAAGTGTATTATTAGACTCCAATGTTAGTTCTAACCAATATGGTTACCAATTTGTAATGACGAGTGGGAAATATGATTCGAATATTTATAATGGCATTACTAGTATTATTTTTAAAACTAACTTAGATACAATTTTTCAAAATTCAGGAAACTCAGTTTTTTTAATAGACGAAAAAAGATTTAACTATAACTATAATTTACGTCGTTTTGAAACTAAAGATATTGTTGTAAATGTAGAGTCTTCAGACTTAGATTTCTGGGAAATACTTTCTACATCTAAAATAGCCAGATTTAGAGTTCAAGGTTATGTAATAATCATTGAAGAAAATGTAAAAAAACAAATCAGGACCATTTTAAAAATCTTAGATGAAATTAAACCTAAACAAGACTTATTAAAAAAAGAAGAGACTAATTCCTACATAATTGCCTGGGAAACAAAATTACCAAGAACACCAATAAAACAAGTAATGCCTAAAAATGTTATAAATTATGAAGGGTCAATTACAGTACGCTTTGAAGTGAATCCTAATGGTACTATCGGATTAGTCAAGAGAGTACATGAAATGGAGCCAATGTTTGAAAGAGAAATCTTAAAAGCATTAAGGGGTTGGAGGTTTGAAAAGCTACCCAACACAACTAATCAAAATGGACAATGGGGTTCAATTACCTTTTATTTTGAGTAAAAATAGAATAGAATAGAGTTTAATTATAGTTCATACGTATACATATATAGATATATGTATGTATTATTACATCTACATTTATCTATAAGAAATTGAACATAAATACTGAAATCTAATATTTGGGAAGGAACATTTGTCCATGCAGTGTAGTTATATCTAAATGAAAAATAACTATACTTCACAATTTGAGGCAGAATTACCTGGAATTAACCTTCACACACACACAGACGTTTATTTGGTTTTTTACGATCAACTAAATAGTAATAACTTTCCTTCATGGGTAAAGAAGAAAAAACCACTATTATTATTTATTGAATCATTGGAAGCTAAAAAAGTAATGCCCTTCCATAAAAAGAAATTAATTTTTAAGTTTAGTGCGATGCGTCACTTTGCTTTAGAGTGTAGTAAATTAGGATATCCAGTTTCATATCATAGTACTGCTAATGATTTTAGTACTAGTATAATTTCCTTATTCGAATCCAATAAAAATTGGAAATTACACTACATGACACCAAATGAATGGGATTATAAACAAGCTTTAAATAAGTTTAAATCACAATTCCAAAACACAACTGAATATCCAAATAATTTTTTCTTAGCAACTGTAGAGAAGTATGCTGAACGAATATTAAATGGATGGCGAATGGAATATTTTTATCGTGAGATAAGAAAGCAGACAGGATACTTAATGGATGGCGATACCCCCATAGGCGGTCAATGGAATTATGATAAAGAAAACAGAAAGAAACTACCAAAGCATATCACTTTACCAGGAGTTTTTGTGGTAGAACCTGATGAAATTACCCAAGAAGTTATTGATATGGTTGAGGGCCAATTTTCTAATAATTTTGGGAAATCTACAAATTTTAATTTTGGGGTATCACGTAGTCATGGATTAAATGCTTTAAATTTATTTTTAGAAAAATGCTTAAAAAATTTTGGACCTTATGAAGATGCAATGACTACTCGTGGATCTGTTTTATTCCATAGCCAGTTGTCAATTTATATGAATATAGGACTTATAAGCCCTAAGGAAGTGTGTGATGCAGCCATTGACTATGCAGAACATACCAAATCGGTACCACTTTCTTCTTTAGAAGGGTTTATTCGTCAGATCATAGGTTGGCGTGAATTTATTCGGATATACTATGAGGCAATGATGCCCGATGTCCGAGAGGCTAATTACTTTGGTTTTGAGAAGGATTTACCCTCCGCTTATTGGACCTCCAAGACTAAAATGAAATGCTTGAGTGAATGTGTCCGTCCAGTTATTGAACAGGGGTATGTACATCATATCCCTCGATTAATGATTTTGAGTAATTTTAGTAATCTCACTGGCACTGATCCAAGAGCACTGAATGAATGGTTTTGGTTGGGTTTTGTAGATGCCTATGAATGGGTGGTGTTACCCAATGTTTTAGGTATGAGCACTTTTGCTGACGGAGGTGTTCTTGCCTCGAAGCCGTATGTTGCCGGTGGAAATTACGTGAATAAAATGAGTGATTATTGCGGTAATTGCGTTTATGATGTAAAGGAAAAAACGGGCGACAATGCGTGTCCGTTAAATTACCTTTATTGGAATTTTATCGATGAACAGCGGGATACCTTTCGTCAAAATGGACGCGCAAATTTTATGGTTAATACCTTTGATAAAAAAAGTAATGAAGAAAAAAATGCCATTAAGGAATCCTCAGAAAAGTTTTTAGCCAATTTACCCCGTTTGTCAAAAATGGATTGGCAAGAAAAAGAATTTTCCAAGTCGTGATTTATAGCTTTTTTGGCGAATAATTGTCAATGGAAACTAAATGAAAGAACATATGAAGTATAGTGGGGTTAAAAATATCAACAGTTATCGTAAGTTTGTACGCAATAAGGCCGATTGGAACCGAGATGGGGAGTATGTAGTCTACTGGATGCAGGCTAACAGAAGGTTAGAATATAATTATGCATTAGAGTATGCGGTGGCAGTAGCTAATACCCTTCAAAAACCCTTACTCATTTATGAAGGACTCAACGTAGATTATCCCTGGGCTTGTGATCGCTTTCATCATTTTTTTTTGGAGGGAATGCGAGAACATCGCGATTATTTTAACCATGAAAATATCAAAGGAGTCACGTATGCGCCATTTGTGGAGTCCGAAATAGGGCATGGTAAAGGTCTTATCTATGCCTTGGCTGAAAATGCGTGTGGAATAATCAGTGATGAATTTCCTGTATTCATTATTCGAGAGCATAACGAACGGGTAGCAAACAAAATAACCATACCTTTTATCACAATAGACTCTAACGGAATTATTCCCCTCGGTGTAACGGATAAAGATCCTTATTCGGCCTATTTGTTTCGGAAGGTAATGCAGAAACATGTTGTGGAGACGCTAAGGTATCCTCCAGTGAAACAACCTTTGTTAGACCTGAAAGATTGGGGCCAGTTTAACCTTCCAATAGGATTCAACGATCGATATGTGTTTGATGAGCGGCAACTTGACCGGTTGGATGAATTTATTTCGAGTTTACCAATAAATCATGAAATTGCTAAGGTAAACAGGGTTGGTACTCGTGCCGAAGCATTAGAACGGATGAACCATTTTGTAGAGTTCAAATTAGCCCGATACGATGAAGATAGAAATCACCCAGACCTGCGGGGGGGTAGCGGATTAAGCCCATGGTTACATTTTGGAAAAATTAGCTCCTTTGAAGTGGTAGAGAAGGTCTTGACTAAGCAACCTGCCAATTGGAGAATGGAGGATTCGGAACCTAATGGAGGAAAAAATAGCGGTTTTTTCCGAGGGCATAGTTACGTGGAATCTTTTTTGGATGAACTAATCACTTGGAGGGAAGTCGGGTTTCAGTTTGCTCACCATCGCCCTGATTATGATCGTTTCGATAGCCTACCAGATTGGGCAAAAAAAACAATGAGTGAGCATGATCAAGATCCTAGAGAACATGTCTATACTTTAGAGGAATTAGCACAATCCAAAACACATGATCCTATTTGGAATGCGGCGCAAACAGAACTTCGAACCCAGGGAATTATGCATAATTATTTGCGAATGTTGTGGGGAAAAAAAATAATTGAATGGACAGGTTCACATGAACAAGCTTTGGATGTTCTTATTGAGTTAAATAATCGATATGCCCTTGACGGTAGAGATCCAAACAGTTACTCAGGTATTTTTTGGTGTTTGGGTCGGTTTGATCGGGCGTGGCAAGAGCGGACAATTTTTGGTAAACTTCGATACATGTCCAGTGATAGTACCAGTAAAAAAGTCAAACTAAAGCAGTATCTGCAAACCTATGGATCTTTTCGTCCCACCTCTTAAGCAGCCGCTCGCTACTCGAATGCGCCCAAAAGAACTATCTCAATTCATTGGGCAGGAGCATCTGGTAGGTGAGGGTAAAATGATACGTAGGATTATAGAGTCCAAGGTACTTAGTTCGCTTATTTTTTATGGTCCAGCCTCCTCTGGTAAAACTACCTTAGCCCATGTAATTGCAAAAGAGTTGGGAGTACCGTTTGAACAGATCAATGCGGTCTTAGACGGGGTAAAACAACTTCGTGAAATAGTCGAAAAAGCTGAAAAAAGGAGAACACTGAGTGGACAACAAACCCTTTTATTTGTTGATGAAATACATCGTTGGAATAAAGCTCAGCAAGATGCCTTATTACCGCATATTGAATCGGGCTTACTATTACTCATTGGGGCTACGACGGAGAACCCTTACTACGCATTGGTATCACCCCTGTTATCCAGATGCCAACTTTTTGAGTTATTTGCATTGGACCAAGAACAGGTAGGTAAGGCTATAGAAACAGCATTAATGGACAAGTCAAACGGGTTTGGTGAATGGGACATTGAAGTGCATCCAGAAGCTATTCAACATTGGGCCTCTTTTGCAGCAGGTGATATTCGAAACGCATTAAATGCGGTTGAAATGGCTGTTCTTTCAACACCAAAATCTTCGAATGGAAAGGTATATATCGACCGTGAGATTGCAGAAGAAAGTATTCAAAAACGGCAAAAAAGATACAGTGGAACGGGTGATGAGCATTATCACTATGCATCCGCTTTTATTAAATCGATGAGAGGGTCAGATCCAGATGCAGCCTTGTATTGGCTAGCGGCTATGCTCGAAGGTGGTGAAGATCCATTGTTTTTGTTTAGGCGTATGTTAATATTTGCAAGTGAAGATGTCGGCATGGCGGATCCTACAACCCTCACCGTGGTCGAGTCAAGTGTGAAGGCATTTCAACAGTGTGGCATGCCAGAGGGGCTCTATTTTCTGAGTCAAGCATGCTTACATTGTAGCTTAGCGCCTAAAAGTAACTCAACCAAAGCTATCTTTAATGCTCTGAAGCACATACAAGAGCATGGAGTGGGGCTAGTACCGGGTCATTTGAAGGATAAAACAGCAAGTAAATTAAAGGCAAAGTATGAGCAATCGGCCAACGAATCAGCTGATTACTTATATCCTCATGACTACTCCAATCATTGGATAAATGCTACATACTTACCCGAAAATGTATCTAATATTGCATTCTATGATCCAGGAACGGAAGGTCGAGAGAGGCGATATTGGGAACGTTTGATACAAATTAAGGGTAACAGTAACGCCAATACTAATAGACAAGGTTAAAATAGATCAGCAAATAAGAAATATGTTTAAACTAGCCATCATTGTAGGCACCGATCGTCCAAATTCAAAGAGTCAGGAAATGGCTGAGTATGTAAAAGTGCAATACAACGAACGGGGAGTAGATGGCCATATATTTTCGATGGCTGACTTTCCTTTAGGTAGCGTGGTTGGTGGCCTTTATGGTAAAGAAATTCCTGAAATTGAGGCGTTCCGAGCACCGATACTAGCTTGTGACGCTCTCTTGTTTGTCATACCGGAATATAATGGGTCTTTTCCAGGAGTGTTAAAGGTATTTATCGATTATTTACCCTTTCCAGATGCATTTAGGGCAATGCCTATTGCTTATATTGGCATTTCAGCTGGGGCTTTTGGCTCACTTCGTGCGGTTGAACAACTCCAAATGGTAGCCAACTACCGCAATGCACTCAGTTATCCAGAGCGTGTGTTTGTGAGTCGATTCAATTCAAACTTTTCACCGGACACGGGTTTACTTGTGCCGCTACAGCAAGAACTACTCATAAGCCAAACCAACGGATTCATAGACTTTGTAAAGCGTTTGCAATAGCTTGCCAGCACTGCATGGGGACATCATAATACAGAAAGTTCGATGCACATTTACCTGCGCATTGGTATTCATTGTATCAATGAAAAAGAGCCTAGATTAGACTGGATTAGTAGGTCTTCAGAAGATACCCTACACCGTGTAAGGTGATTAAATAACGAGGTTCATCTGGTTGGCTTTCAATTTTTGCCCTAAGCTTTGATATATGAACATCAACGGTTCTTGTGTTGGTACTGTATTCATATCTCCAAACTTTTTCTAACAATTCATCCCGTGATACTGGTTCACCACCGGCTTGTAATAAGTAGCGGATGAGTTCTATTTCTCTAGCAGTAAGTTCATTGGTTTTGCCATCGGAAAAAATTGCTTTCGATTCTAGCAAATCTATCTTGGTAGTTCCTAATTGCAAGACTTCGATATTATTGGAAGAAGAATAGGTTCCAGCTCTTCGTAGGCGGGCCTGAATTCTAGCGAGTAGCTCTTTAACTCCAAACGGCTTGGTTATGTAATCATCGGCGCCTATATCCAAGCCCTTCACTTTATCCAATTCCTGATCTTTTGCAGTAAGCATGATAATGGGAAAAGTAAATTTTAGAGATCGTATTTCTTGGCAAATTTCATAGCCATTTTTGCCGGGAAGCATTATATCTAAAATCATAATATCCGGCTTATGCTCCTGAGCCAACCCTACTGCTTGTTCGCCATCTTCGCTTACAATTACCTCATAACCTTCGCTCTCTAATGTATCTCGTAGGGTAAAAATAAGACTGGGTTCATCTTCAACAAGTAATATTCGAATTTCTTTATTTGCCATAATTAAACGATTGTCTCCGATGCGATGCTACTGGTTTCTCTGTTTGATG
>CALKOA010000106.1 GCA_938091655.1 uncultured Balneolaceae bacterium
TTATGCCCTTCGAGTTCGCCAAAAACGAGCGCCCCGGAATGTCCCTCAACCGTTGATTGTGGAAAGGAGGGGATATCGGAGTACGGGATGGTATGCGTGATGCGTAGCGCCTCGGTATAGTCTCCTAGCCCGGAACCTAAAATGACAGCGGCATGAATCTGCTCGGGGCAACCCAATTCCTGCAAATAGCTGAGGATGGCTCGCATATCTGCACCTGATGTACTCGCCGTACCCGAAACACCCAAATCCGCACCTGAAAGACCAGAACCACCAGAAACACTCGCCGTACCCGAAATACCCAAGCCACTCATGGCCGCCCTCCACTAACCGGTTCGGTCACATATCCGCGTCGGGCATCATGACCCACAATCCGAAACATCGAACACTCCTCGTCGTGATAGGCTAAAATCGTCGCACCAAGCTCATAGGCCTCCCGAGCCAATCGGACCCGCTGCTGCTTACTTTGTTCAGGGTCAAAATCGTATTTTGCGGCGAATACCCGGTTTACCTGTCCCCGAGTGGCGATAACGTCTCCTGCCATCAGCAGGTTTAAATCCTCATCCTTATACCAGATAGCTTGATGATACTGAGTATGCCCACCAATGCGTTCAACCCGCATCTCAGGGTAGGGCTGATCCTCCGCTTCCAAAAAATGCAGATCGGCTCGAGCATCCAAAAAAGCGATAAATTCCGTCTTCTCAGCGTCGTAGAATTCTTCTTTGGCCATCACCCGGGCCCAATCATCCTTACTCACCCACAACTTGGCCTCGGGAAAACTAAGCTCCCAAAAGCCCGAATTTTGATGGGCCAAACCGCCCATATGATCGTAATGAAGATGACTCATAAAAATGTCGGTCACCTCATAATCGGCTATCCCGTGACGCTCTAAATTTTCAAACAACCGCTCGACCCCGGTATCTTCCCCAAAAGAACCAATGCCCGTGTCAATGAGCATCACGCGCGCCTCGTTAACAATTAAAAAAGGATTGAGAGATATTTTCAACGCTCCTTTGGCGGCATTCCCATCTCTAGGGATGGAAAAAAACTTTTTATCCATTCCGACCGAAAAGGTTCCTTCGTACAAAGGCGTGCACCAACTTTTCATGGGGAATTGTCTTTAATCGCTGCTCTTTTTTGAGGAGCTTCGTTTCACACTCACCGGACTAGCCTCTTCAGCTATATACCGGTCGTAGGCGTTGATAATATCTTTGACCAACTTGTGCCGGACCACGTCACCATCATCCAGATAAACAAAATCGATGCCTTCCACATCTTTGAGGATGCTTTGAATAGAAATGAGTCCCGATTCTTGTTTTCTCGGGAGATCGGTTTGCGTTACGTCCCCGGTGATGATGGCTCGAGAATTAAATCCAATTCGAGTGAGGAACATTTTCATTTGGATGTTGGTGGCATTTTGCGCCTCATCCAGAATGACAAAAGCATTGTTTAAGGTTCGCCCACGCATATACGCAAGAGGAGCTATCTCGATGATGTTTTTTTGGAGGTTGAGATTCAGTTTTTCCTGATCGAGCATATCTTCTAGAGCATCGTACAGGGGGCGCAAGTAAGGATCGATTTTCTCACGTAAATCTCCTGGTAAAAAGCCTAAGGTCTCGCCCGCTTCTACGGCCGGTCGGGCTAAAATAATTTTCTGAACCTTTCGCTCTTTTAAGGCTTTTACCGCCAAAGCGACTGAGGTATAGGTTTTACCGGTCCCAGCAGGACCAATGGCGAATAGAATGTCATTTTTCGCCGAAGATTTCACCATCTGAACTTGTCCAGGAGTCTTGGCACGTACGGGTTCTCCACGGTGAGTGTACAAAATCACATCACCCTTTCCAGTAAAGGGGTCTACGCTTAGGGCCTCTATAGGCTTTCCATTAAGCCGAATAAGGGTTTTAACGTCACCCTCTCGCACATCTTTACCTCGCGTAGCCACTTCGACCATGCCTTTTATAATTAGTCGTGCTTGGGCTACCTGAGCGTCTGGGCCACTTAGTTTAACCCGTTCACCTCGGGCGTTGAATCTTGTTTCTGGGAACGCCTGATCGAGTAGGCGTAGGTTCTCATCATTTAACCCGAAAAGCTGAATGTGATTTATGCCTTCGGTAGAAATTAGATTTTCGGAATATGAGCTGGTTTCTTCGTTCATTCACTCCTTAAATTCGAAAGGGTGCTCTGTAGTTCCGTGACTTTTGCAGAAATATTTTCTGCAGAAAAAACGGCATTACCAGCTACCAAGACATCAACCCCAGCTTCGGCTATTTCGACGATATTCTTTGAGTTTACGCCTCCATCAATCTCAATAAGGAAGGACAGTTCCTGCTTCTCACGTAGAGCCACTAGCTGTTCTACTTTTGAGAGGGTCGCCGGGATGAACTGTTGACCACCAAAACCGGGATTCACGCTCATTAAGAGTACCAAATCAACCTCTGCTAGGATAGGTTCGATCGCTGAAACTGGGGTGGCAGGATTGATTACAACTCCAGTCATGGCACCATGAGAGCGGATAAGTTGAATAGTTCGGTGTAAATGAACGCATGCTTCTACATGAACTGAAATAAGATCGGCTCCCGCATCGCAAAAAGCTTCTATGTACTGATCTGGATTCTCGATCATCAAGTGAACATCCATAAATGCTTCGTCCGAAATTCGGGCAACCGATGCAACCACATTGGGTCCAAAACTAATATTTGGGACAAAGTGGCCATCCATTATGTCGCAGTGGATCCATTGAGCCCCGCCGTCGAGTGTGGCTTGGACTTGGGCACCAAGTTGGGCTTTGTCTGCAGCTAATATGGAAGGAGCTAATATGGGTAGGTCAAAATTCATAAAAATTGTATCTCATTGGTTATTTGGGAGGCGGTTATTAACGCCGCTGGAATCGGTGAAAACTGCTCCGCCTTCGCTTTCTTCCACGGCGTTAAAGCGTTCAGAAACCACTAAATTCAGCGATTCGCCTTCAACAAGTTCGTTCACTTTTGGGCTGAAATCAAGCACGGTATTTGGAATTTGTCCCTCGGTAGGTTGAAACCGTATCTCGCCCACTCGAAGTCCTACTTCACGAAGTTTTAGTTGAGCATTTGGTAAGAGCAGCCCCACAATCTCAGGTACCACCACCACTTTATCACCCAGACCATCGCTTACAATCAAGTTTATTACCGCCCCTTTATCTACTGTGTCACCCGGGGGAAGGGATTGTTGGAGTACCACATTTTTAAAACGAGAGCTCTCATAACTAATGGTACCCACTTCAAGACCATAATTCTGCAACTGTACCTGCGCATTTCGAAGCGACAAATTGGTTATGTTGGGAACCACTACAGTAGGGCGTACGGCGGCATTCACCGTTAAATAGACCTTACGATTTGGTTTCACTATGGTATTTGCCCCAGGTGCTTGATCCAAAACATAATTTGCAGGAAAGGCCGCGTTGGACCGGCGGTCAGAGATTTCGTACCGAAGGCCAAGAGAACTAATGGTGGCCACTGCCTCCTCCAAAGAAACTCTTGTAAGATCGGGCACTGTTACCCCTTGGTTGTATTGAGTGTACCGAGGCATTAACACCTTATCGAAGACCAACAAACCTAGGGCTCCCACGAGAATAACCCCGAAGCTCAGTAGATAAATGTATTTGTTGGTAAGCAGACTACGAATCATATCGATTAAGTGGGGATAAGGATAAGTTAATTAAACAGTTCTTAAGTCAAATCATAAAATACGGCGATTTAGCCACAAATAAATCACTCTGTCAAAAAATGCTGTCCACAAAATGAACAAATGCGAAAAACCATTCGTAAATCACTTAGCCTAAAAATGCCAAACAAGAGCCACTGCTCTTTCCGATAGCACCGAGCCTGTTTCCATCTGCAGTTTGGACTGGGCTAGTTTGGCGCTAAAGTAAGCATCAAAAGCTGAAATCATGTGATTGACCAGTAGCAGTTTCAACACATTACCCGCATCACGGTATTGGTTGTTGAACTCCTCCGCCCGGTCACGGCCTTCAATAAATCGTTCGCTAAGCATCGTGGCATCCCAAGAATATTGATACACATGATTCGCCCCTTGTGCCAAACGCTGCTCATGAAAGTCCTGCCACCCCGGCTGAAATTGATAATACTTACTCATGAGCTCGTAATACTGCTGCGAACCAAAATCCTGAAGTACATGCGAAAATTCCGACCTAGTTACGCAAGAGGGAGGTTCCAAACTTCCACAACCTTCCGGTATGTTGAAAATAAACCGCGTGCGAACTTCCACAGCGCGCACCGCTTCTTCCGTAATTTTCCCCCAATCTTGGGTCGTCTCCCCAAAAGCCGGCGTTAATCCACCCACTATCGCATCCAAGGCCTCATAGCCATTCACTAAATTATTGGCTTTGGAATAATCGACCAACCATTGCGCATAAGCCACAGGGCTCCAATAGGTGTTACCATAACGCTCATAAGCGGCTTCATTATCCTTGGCCAACTGCTGTCTCTTCGAATAATACACCCAAGCCGCAATCTCCGCAGTCGCAAAAATAGCCGTTCGACCCCAATTTCCCTGCACTGCCTGACCACTCCCAGGCACCAAAGCCGAAGACCAAAAAGCAAGCCCAGGTGAGTTGCTTCGGGACGCATTGAGCAGGGGTGTTTGTTGCCATTCTGTGGGCGAAGGGCTGGACAGCTGTACCTGTAAAAAATCTTTAGTCAGTAATGCACTGGATTCACGCAGAACTTCAGCCGGCAATAACGAAGGCTTAGTTCCATTAACCAGTTGGAATTCCTGTTCCAAACTACTCGTCAACTCTTTCGATTGGGCTCCCACCCGGGTTGATGTAACCACAAACAGCCCCAAAAAAATAGCCACAAAAAGACTCATGCCCAACTGATTGGCGACCCGAAGTCTGGCTCTGGCTACGGTATGAAGGAATGAATGGATCACAATAGTTCGAAATCAAAGGTTAAGCCAAAGTGAAACAATAATTCACCGCCATAATTGACCCGGTTCCCAGTTGCAGGAGTGACAAAATCATCCGGAAGCTCCACAGAAAATCGGTCGAAGCCATAGGCTCCACTCACAAAGAATTTAATGGGGAATAAATAATAGGCGGAAGTCGCAATTCGGAGTTCGGCTCCAATACCGCTTTTAAGGCTAGGGCCGCTGTCGATTTTGTCGGGGACCTTCTTTGAATCCCCGATATACCATCCGTTGCCCGTTTCAAAAAAGAGCCGAGCGTATATTTTGTCTAAGGTATAAGGACCAATTTGGCTGTTCATTTTCTTGCGGATGGGTACAAACCAGCTAAGAGAGGTCATGGCAGTGGTACTCCCGCCAATGGCAAAAAATGGGTAGCTTCGCAGGCCTAAGAACCCACCTACGTAGTCGGTGTAAAAAGAATCTTTTGGGTTATTGAAATAGCTAAAGCCTCGTACCCGCGCTTGGAAAGCTTGTTGCCCAAAGGTTCGGAAACCGTAACGTAGGTGAAGTTCGGTGGAGTGATTACGCGAATTTTTGAAAATAGGTACAAGTGATCCCTCTTTAATTTCGTACTCCTCCAATAATTTAGACGGCTGATATTGGTATCGCAGGTACCCTTTGAAGCCTAAGGGAGCAATATCGGAATCGGTGGTGTACTGGTAGTAGTTAAACGTATAGGCGGCCGAGAGGGTGGTTCCTTTGAAATATTCAGAGGAAGAGCCGGTAATAAATGCTTTGAGTTCGCGTGAATAAAAATTGTCTGTGCTTACCCTGTAAGGTGAGTAGCCGACGCCAAGTTCTAGGAGGCTAACACGAGATAACTTGGACCGAAAGTATACATCAGCCTGCCAGATTTCATAGCCTATGTCAACGCGAGCGGTATCGGGAAGGCAAGAGGTGCATGGGTATTCGGTGATGGATAGACCATCATCTACATTTCGGTGTAGGTTGAAAATTTCCACGGATACCGTAGGAGACCAACTGCGCTTAATAAAGGGAAGTCCGCGATATTCTGCCTGAAAAAAGATATCTCTGTCCAACTCGGTGAGTCGACTCGGCTGAAAAAACTCGCCAATAGTGCCGGCACTTTTCGAGCCTAACCCCACCATAATCCCACCAAATATAGATAGTCGATCGATCACATCACGAGAAGCCATATAAACCCCTGGCTTCATATCTCGCCATAGGTTTTGCCCGATATCACCGAATTGTCCAGCTTTAAGGAGCTGTGCGTTACGGCCATTGAGTTGGGTGTAGTTATCGAAACGGATGAGAGGGAAGAAAGAGGTTTGGGTATAGGTATCGGTGTAGCGGCGCAGGGACCGTTCATCAGGCTGCCCTATGGTGGGTAGGTCAAATGAATAAGAACCGGTATCGGCATAGGCCCATGCAATATCCGACATGCTGGTCAAATCGGAATCATCAAAGTAGTTTAGAGCGGCAATAGGAGACGGGTTAATCTGGCTTAGTTGAGTAGTTGAAGGTTGAGCGAGTTCAGCAGTAGATTGAGCAGTACGAGCAGTAGCTTGCTGACGGCTCATATCATACATGAGCCACTCAAAGCCCAGCTCATTTTCAGAGACTGAAATGGAGCGAATGGGTCGAGACCGGATCGTGTATCCATTAGCGATGTATTCGGAGTAATACAGTCGGTCATTGTACTCAACCGGCATGAAAGCTCCCCCAACTACATCGGTGAGCTGTTCCATACGGCCTGGAATAGGAAGCCCTTCTGAATTTAAGGCCACCCTATAAATATTGAATCGACCGTTTGGAGCGGCGCTGAAATACAGGTAGGAACCAGAGGAATCGACAAAAGGGTCACGCAGATCAAAATTAGCGGCTGTTAAGGGTGTGAAGGTGCCATCTTCAGGGTCTAAGCTAAAGAGTTGACGTTCGCCCAAATAGGCATAGGCTCCGTACAGTTGTTGACCATTGGGGTGCCAAATAGGGCTGAATATAGTTCGTCCGTCTTCGAAGCTGGTCCAATTTTCCCATTTATTCAGTAGTATTTCTGGCTTTTTTTGCTCGAATGCATTGGCTAGTTGTTCATTCCAACTTTGAGAATCGGGAAGAGCTGCCCAAACGAGATTTTGAGTGCCTTTGAATTGCTGAACGGCCACTAATCCAAGACCCTGTGGATGCCAGGCTGGTGATTCCAGTCGGGCGGACTGGCTTAAACGAATGTCTGTTTTATGTGACAGGTCGTGGATAAACAGATCTTTGTAATCCTCGCCATACCGGTTGTGCTTGTTTACGGCATATACGATTTGTTTACCTGACGGGCTCCAATCGAATGAACTGTTAATATATTTGACTTGGGGTTCTAGTTCGTGCATGTGCGCATGGCCGGTAACCGCAGGGCTATAGGCTGGGGATTGTAAATCCTCCACAATCGGGGTTGCTGAACCTAAATTGGAACCGACAGCCAGACTCGAACCGGCGCCGAAACTCGAACCGGCGCTCAAACTTAAGTTTGTTCCGTCAACATCACCCGTTCCATTAACGGCTTCTTCTTCCTGAGCCTGTGCATTCAGCTCACGGGTGTACAGCGACACGCGAGATGTTACGCGTTCGCGGTTAGACACATAGGCGATGGTTCCAGATTCGGGGTGAATTCGTGGGTAAAAATTATAAAACCCTTCACTTTCTATCGCCGTTACCTTTGCGCTATCAGTAGCCCATGGCGATTGATGTACTTGGGCTTCTACCACCGAATATTCTTCTTTTAAACGGTGAATCCATTCCTCAAAAACCTGTTCCCCCGGGATACCAGTGGCTATTTCGATGGCTTCTGCCACATCGAATACCTGGTCTTGACCTAGGGCTATGGAAATATCCTTCAACACCACTTCTCCGAAGCGATCGGCCATGTACCGAGTAAAAGCAAAGCCTTGATTGTACACCGTCTCTCGCTCAATAGAGGTTTTGGAGGCAAAAGTACCCATTTCAGTGAGGCTAAAATAACTATCAGAAAGCACCCTATTACGCAAAATCATATCTCGGTGAGCATCCCATTTATCGTAGCTTAATTCCTTACGCTGAAATTGAGCGGTTCCTTCCGCCAACCAAGCTGGGATGTTAAGAGAGGCGAAAGGCAAAGAGGCGATGCCATTGGGAAACCCGTACAATACATCGGGGCGGCGCACTTTTTCATAGGATAACCACTGCAGATAGGTGGCGGGAGTACGTCGCTCGCGCTTAAGACCGACTTGGATCTGAATAATGTGGGTAAATTCGTGAGTGATCACGTTGCGCATCCAACTGTGTGTGCCACGCAGGGGAGCGTCCAAGGCCGGTACCCAAATGTCGATTTTGTTGTCAAAAAAGTAAGCAGCTCCATTGGAATAATCTTCTCGATCCTTCAGTACAATACTCACTTTTTCATCGGGCTCGTGCTCGTACAACTCGGTGATAGGCCCATAAATTTCTTCGGCTATTCGGGAAACCACTTGTGCACTGCGATCATTACCCTCCTGAAAATGCACCATAAAATGCTCGCTTTCCAAAGTGTACCAATCCAAATGATTGTAGGAATAATCGTAGTACATAGGGTTAGTTTGAGCAAATAAAAGCGCATTATCCCCGTACGGACTACCCAAAAATAAGCTGCTCAATAAGAGTACAAAGAGGCTGGTGATATGAGAGGATAGCGTCTTCACGTATAGATTAAACTCCTTATTTGGCAATGGCCATTTTGACCAGCTTACTGCCTGTTTTACCTGCAACGGTGGCCTTGACTAGTGCAATATACGCACCCGAGGGCCATTGTGAGGTATCAATTGTAATTTCTTCTGGGCTACCACCTCGACTCTGAACCTGCTGCTCATAAATCAACTGACCACTCAGGTCAATGATGTGAATCTGTACCTGCCCAGCACCCGAGGTTTGAAAGCGCACATTTGTAAGGTCTTTAGCCGGATTAGGCCAGTTATACGTTTCCATGGTAACCAACACTGCTTCATTGTCCCCACCTCCAGGCAAGCCCGAATCTTCCCCAGCCTGAACCGCCCGATTCCAACCCCAGGGCCCCATGCGCGAAGGCCAGTCCGCATTCCCCATATTAGGGAATTCCCAAATCGATAATTCCCCGGAAGGTGCTATGGCCGTAACAAAAGATCCGACAATCCCAGGAATCTGGATCCGCGAAGCTTCATTCAAACCCGACCCTTGACCCACACCCGAACCAGCCGAACTATACCCACCGGCTCCGACTGACAACGGAAAGCCGAATAAAGGCTCCCCTTGGAGGGTGTGTGCGTAGAGTAAGGTGGCGTATGGATTTTGTCCAACCAAAAGCAGCTCTTGTTCCTCATCTCCATTCAAATCGGCGAGCAAAGGACTGCCCACCCATCGCACCGAATCAGGGGCTGGGAGGGGGAAATAATCCAACATGGCTCCGCTTAAGTAGTATCCTTCAATGGTGTTTTCGCTTCTATTAACCCTGAAAAGCTGCCCTTTTTTCGAAATAGTCGGCCACTGAGCAACCATTTCGTTGGGCTGGGCACTGTATAATAAGGTATAGACATTGGCTGCATTGGGGTCAAATACTCCAACTTCGGTTTCACTAACCCGGACAAGTCGCACCGTGCTTCCTTGAGCTACAGGTATCCACTGAGACCGTTCTACGCTGCCTAGTAAACCACTCTGTTCTAAGGCAGAAATTTCATTGGCGCTCCATCCATCCACTTGAATTTGTTCTTCGTTCCACCGTGCTTGAAAAGAGCCGGCCAAATTATTTCCGTTTTCCTGAAATTCGACCAAAGCCGTCTCGAGTTGCCAATCACTGGCCGAAACCTGCCCTGTCTTATCCAGCCGCAGGCCCAAGTATTCTACCAAGATGGAACGTTCCGCATCACCAACCCCACCCGCACTGCTCAGATACCCCAACTGTTCCCCTAAACCGGTGCTTCCTAATTCAGAGGTTATGGTTTGTTCCCAGCGTTGCGCCAAGCTGTCATTACCCGAGATGTAATTCCAAGATCGAATTCGTAACTGAGAATCATTGGCCCTGCGTTCGGCGGTAATTATCCGATCCTCTAATAACGGCTGCAAGGGTCCCGCCATATCCGGAAGTCGTATCCAATCCTCCGCGGTGATAGTCTGCTTAGATTTGAGTTGATTCAGTGATAATAGATGAAGAGACTGCTCCGCTTGCACCACTATGAGGGTGTCAGAAAGAGCCCCTGCCAGATCGCCCAAAGCAGCGACACCTTGTGGGCCAACGATGACTCGTCCAACCGATAAAGGATATGATTGGTAGTACGAATGAACCGGAAGCAACCCACTTGGAAGAAAATCTTGAATGTTAGCTGCTAAAGTTGGTGCGCGATCATCTGGGGCAGCATAGCGAATAGAAAACTGAGCAGTCGATCCAGTGGCTTGAATGTCATATAATTCAAAATACTGGCGAGCACCTGCATTACTGGCATTGTTTGGATAGGTCTGGGGACCAAATACATTTTCGGGATTCAAGTCAATACTCCCATTTTCGGTGATTACGCGGTAGTTGTTGTCTTCCCACCAAAAATCATACGCATAGCCAAAACTCGGAGAATTATCCAACAGCCCAGCATCTAAACCGATATCTTGGGCTCCATCAGCCTCCTCCAAATCTACCCCACGATAGTATGGGTCTTCGTTGACCCCACGATCACCCCCTTGAGCCTGGATATCAAAAGCACGTTGGATTACCCCTTCGTCAATATGCCAGATGAGTAGGCCTCCATTAAGCTCTCGATCGTCTTCGGTGCCTTCTTTTTCATCCGGACCAAGGTCCAATCCACCGGGCAAGCTCCAATCAAAATTACTCACATTCAATAGGGTTCCGGCAGTTAACAAGGTATCAAATCCGGCATATTGATAGATGAAATCGGTGTCACTGTTAGTAAATTGTTGGCGTACTCTGGCCCCATCTGGTTCACGTATGGTTAGCTCTACTCCACTAGCGCTCAAATCACGGTTTCGGTATTCAATCAAAAAATATTCGTTGCTGGATATATCCCAGCGGTAAAGTTGCGGGTTATCTGCATTCCCACCCATGGAAGCAGGAGCCAAAGTGAAAGGGCCGATGCTCCCTTGGTTTTCCAACGCCCCTGCAGACTCGGTAATGTTTACCGGTTCAATCCAGCCTAAAGCGACCTTCTCCCAAGCCGAGGGTTCAGGCGGAATGAGGCCATTGTAGGAAAAAAAACTGGCCCCGTCCATGAGACCAAACCTCCCGATAGCAGGCGAGCCATCGGCGGTGTTAAACAGATCGGGCAGGCCTAAATGACTTCCTATAGAGGCGCAAAGTAGTCCATTGATCGAAAGTGGAAACACTACTTCGTTTCCTCCAATATCTTCACCTCTACGGCTTTGTGTTCGTGGAATTATCATGGAACTTTTCACATGAAAAGCCCCATTGTTTAACTCAAAGCCTTCAAAGGTGGGATCGTCCAATAATCGAGCGAGCTGATCTTCTTTCAGGTAGATTGAAGGGAGATCATACGGGGTAATGTCAAGGCTGGTGCCGGTTAATTCAATATCCCGTCCAACACCCGCGTGAAAAATAACAAAAGCGGTTGTTTCAGGGTCCAAGCCGGTAGGGTCGAACTGCCCGGATTCATCTACTTTGGCCCACACATGCTCCAGTAAAACCGCCAACTTTTCCAAGGTGAATTCTTCGCCAATGGGCGAATAAAACGACATAGGATTGTCCAATTGCACCACCTCTGGAAGTACCTGATAGTCTAACTCTAACTGCCCATCGGAGGCTTTTAGGAAATAATTGCGAGCAAATTCGAGATGGGCCTCAAAATACTGTTGGTTATGAGGTAGAGGGTCAATGCGAGTATCCTGCTGCCGGGCTAGATAATCCAATCCGCCGAAACCGTCAGGACCAAACACCCCCGTGCCAGAGGTTAGCTCAGTGGTATCAGCTAAAAATTCTACACGAACCGCAATCACATTAACCTGTCCGACAGCGGGTCTAATGACCTGCGCAGCGAGTCCATAAGCGCCCAAGATTTCTAGGCCTAGCAAGAACCAGAGTACGACGAGGCCGGGACAACCGGACAAGCTACTCGAAAAAGGCCAGCGGATGCGCAGCATGGAGGTTAAAAGTTCAGGAGCACGCTAAAGCGGAGCGTATTCGCCAAGGGGTGATCCGATTCAAGGGTCTTGATGTAACTAAAGTCGATACCAAAGGCGTTGTAGCGTAAGCCTGCGCCAAAAGTAATGTATTTTCTGTCGCCGTTGTTTGGGTCTTCGTAATAGAATCCACTGCGCAAAGCAAAAAGGTCGTTATACCAGTATTCCAGACCGGCGCCAAACATAAGTTGCTGAAAGAGACTTACATCGACGTATTCCTGACCATCGAAACGCTGGAAAGTATCCCAAGAGCTAAACAAGGCCTCAATAGGGCCGGCTGCCACATAAGAGGTGTCCGAAACGCCGGCTTGGGTAGAAATGAGTTCTTTTTTGCGGGCCATAATTTTAGAAACATCAGTGGCCAAGGTAATGCTGTTGTAGCCTTCGGCATCTAAATCGTATTCTATGGCAAAGCCGGCACGTAGGGTAGTTGGCAATGGGTCCTTTTGGGCATTATCGGTGTACTGCATCCCAGGGCCTACATTGGATAGGTTAAAGCCCGCAGAAAATCGAGCATTGTTCTGACCTAAAACAAAGGGATCGGTTTTGTACAACAAGGCCAAATC
>CALKOA010000107.1 GCA_938091655.1 uncultured Balneolaceae bacterium
CACAACAGCTATGAAAAATATATGGGTTGGCCAAAGCCCACCAACTTTATCCCACACAACCTGTACGGCTCACTAGAGTCATTTACCACTTTTTAGCATCCTCCAAAACCTTCCGAAACATCCCTGAACTCAAGTCATCGATGGCCTCCTCGAGAACCGTCATAGGTACGATATGCTCACCCTCACCATTGATAAACTCATCAGGATCCGCATTCATCCCCGAGACCGACCGGTAAATATCTCGAAACCGAACCCTTAAACTCCACCCCCCTCCAAGACAACTGCCCCACCGAACCCATAAATCTTTAGGGTATAGAACACCCATAGAACTCTTACATTAACCCGAATGTTTTACATTTAAACAGTCCAATTCTTAGAGAAGCCGACATGGCATGCTCACTCTGCCACGTTTTAACCCGCCATATATCTATCTTGTTATTTCGCTAACATTTCTTCATCATTCACAACTCACCTCATCCAAAGAAACCCGTTCGACAAAATCAAAAAAACACTAACTCTACCGAATCTATGAACGAAATAACCTGTCCCAACTGTAATAAGCCCTTCAAACTAGACAACGCAGGCTACGCCGATATAGTAAAACAGGTGCGGGATCATCAATTTCAGGAGGAGTTGAATAGCCGGTTAGAATTGGCACAAAACGAAAAGAAATCCGCCATTGAGCTCACCAAAGCGGAACTAAAAAACAACTTCGAGCGGCAACTCGAAGAAAAGCAACAGGAAATCGCTGCCCTATCCAGCAAAATTGAGTCAGCAAATACCCAGCAAGAACTGGCCATCACCAAGGCCCTAAAAGAAGTCGAAAAGCAGCGTGATGAGCTGGCCAATAACTTAAAACTTAAGGACTCCGAAAATGAATTGGCCATCAAAGCGGTCGAGGAAAAATTCCAAAATAAACTGTCGGTAAAAGAGCAAACCCTTCAACTAAAAGATGAGGAAATCGAGCGGCTTAAAGATTATAAGCAGAAACTGTCGACTAAGATGTTGGGCGAAACCTTAGAGCAACACTGCGAAAATTCGTTCAACAATCTTAGGGCTACTGCATTCCCACAGGCCTATTTCGAAAAAGATAACGACGTCTCGCAAGGCACCAAAGGTGATTATATTTACCGTGAGTACGCGGATGCAGAAAAAACCACCGAGCTCATTTCCATCATGTTCGAAATGAAAAACGAAGGTGACGAAACCGCCACCAAAAAGAAAAACGATGACTTTCTAGACAAATTGCACAAGGATCGAGAGGCCAAAGGCTGCGAATACGCCATACTTGTTTCCCTACTAGAATCCGATAACGAGTACTATAATAATGGTATCGTTGACGTATCCCATCGCCACCCGAAAATGTTCGTGATTCGCCCGCAGTTTTTCATCCCCATTATTTCTCTACTCCGTAATGCTGCCCTACATTCTGTGCAGGATAAACTTGAACTTAAGGCCATGCGCAATCAAAATATTGACGTAACCAACTTCGAAAACAAAATCGAAGACTTCAAAAAAGGCTTTGCCCGCAACTACGAGCTGGCTAGCCGGAAATTCCAAACCGCCATCGACGAGATTGACAAAACCATTAAACATCTTGAGAATACCAAGGAAGCTCTGCTATCCTCGGAAAACAACCTCCGCCTGGCCAACAACAAAGCCGATGATCTCAGCATTAAAAAGCTCACCCGCGGCAATCCCACTATGCGCGAGAAGTTCCGCGAGGCTGGGGAATTGGAGTAATGGCTGGTTTCGAGAGGGCCGCTTTTCGGGAAATAGTCGATAAGTCGACATTTTAAGAAGTTTACTAAGACATATAATCATAAGTAAAACATGATAACTTTATAATCTCTTAACCAATGCTTAAAGTTTTAATGATAGTTTACAGCAGTAACAGTAACCGACTGTCAAAACAAACCAAATACTTTCTATAACAAAGCAATTAATAGTCATCCACTAGCACAACTGGTATTCAGTAAACACAAAGTTACCCAAACTTGACCCAAACTAGACCAAGCTGGTACTTGCTTAAACGAACTAAGACTTATTCAATGATTAATACATTCTACTCTTTTAGCTTCATTACCTTAATTACAATACTAACAGCTACGAGTGTTGATCTCAAAGCTATGCAACAGGAGTCCGAGAGAAAATGGTTAGCTGGCGACCACCACATTCACTCCCGCTACAGTGTGGGATGGGATAATGATTCAACGCCCCCATCACCAATTATTGCAGGAGATGCCATCTATCCTATTCCTATGAATGCGTTAATGGCAAAACGGTATGGCTTGTCATGGATGGTATCAACCGACCACGGGGGACCTAATCACAGTAAAGTTAATTTGGAATTAGCTTATCCTGAATTACTTAGTTCGCGCGAAGCTGTTCCAGAGGTTATTCAGTTCTATGGAATGGAATTTGATACTCCGGGCGCCGACCACTCCAGCCTTATCATTCCACATACCCACGATGAATCGGAACGACTGTATGATATTGAGTCACAGTTCAACAAAAGGGAGCCATTCCCACGGGATAGAAGTTGGGATACCGAACCCCGAATGTTAGAGGCGCTCGACTTTATGAAAACAATGGAATCTAGGCCTGTTGTTATTGCCAATCATCCTTCCCGGTCTGCAGAAGGCTTAGGTGAATATGGCTTATACGATCCTGCTGAGTTCCGGGATTGGAACGACAAAGCCCCTGATATAGCGGTTGGAATGGCAGGTGCGCCTGGTCACCAAGCCGCTACCATTAGTCCTGATAGCAGCTTCCGAGAACGCCCACGAGGCAGTTATGGCCGTTTTCCAACCATGGGTGGGTTTGACCAAATGACAGCAAGACTTGGTGGTTTATGGGACTCTATGCTAGGGGAAGGTCGAAGGTGGTGGATTACCGCAAACTCCGATTCCCACGTTCACTGGAAGGAAGGAGGGGCGGATTTTTGGCCCGGTGAATATTCAAAAACCTACGTATATGCTCAAAAAAATCATGATGATATTCTCAACGGCATCCGTGAAGGAAGGGTATTTGTAACATTGGGTGATCTTATTTCAGAGCTTTATATAACGGTGGAAGGCGGACACCATACCGCTGAAATAGGTGGAGCGATCCACGTGAGTCCGGGTCAAGATATAGAGGTTACGATCCGCTTTAAAGAACCAGAATCTGAAAATGCGTGGGGACAGAAGCCAAGTGTATCCCGAGTAGATTTAATCATTGGTGAGGTTTCAGGACCGGTCACCGACCGGGATACCGACTCCAACCCAAGCACCAAAGTACTCCAACGATTTTACCCAGAAGATTGGAAAGAGGAAAAGGCCTACAAGGTGATTCGATTTACCCTACCTAAACTCAACAACAGTAGCTACATTCGCATTCGGGGCACCAATGGGGTTGAGCTTGAACCTGAAGTCGATGAGATTGGCGAAAATCCTTGGGCAGATTTATGGTTTTACTCCAATCCCATTTTTATAGAAATCGACTAAGGTTTAACGTTTATGGTTGTGAGGTGAAGGGACATATATTTCAAGAGTTGGGGAGTAAAGGCCAACCCCATACCCCCCCCATCACTCCACAATAGCCTGATACACGAACTGAGGCATCTTACTCCCATAGAAGCTGCTATACGGGTTTGTTTGGGTCATTAGCACCGCCGCCAAATTTTCCTCTCGATCAATAAAATAGAAGGTCTGAAACGCCCCACTCCACGACAGCTGCCCCACCGAACCCAAGGCCTTGGTATCGGCCAAGTTCGTAATCACCCTAAAGCCCAATCCAAAACCGCTACCCGCTGAGCCGTACAAATCCCCCACGTGATTTTCGCCCATAAGCTCGATGGTCTTCGGGCTTAGCAACTGCTGCCCACCGGGGGCCTGCCCGTTATCCAAAAACAACCGGCAAAACGCCAAATAATCATCTGCCGTCGAAAACAACCCGTTCCCACCCCCAAACACGGTATTCCCCGTCAAGGGAGCTTGCTGCGGATTAAGCATTAACCCCCCATCCTCGCCAAAGGTATGCACACTCACCACTCGGTCATGCTTGGCTTCGGGCACATTATACCCAGTATCCTCCATACCCAGCGGCTCAAACAATCGCTGCTGCAAAAATTCGGCGGTCGTCATACCCGAAAAGTGCTCGATTAACCGGCTCAAAACACCTGGTGATGCGCTATAGTACCACTGCTCCCCAGGATGCCCCACCAGCGGAAGGCCCGCCATGGCTTGAACCCGCTCGGCAATGGTGCCCGGCTGATTCAGGTACATAGCCTGCATGTAATCCTGATCCAACTTCGAAGCCCCTAAGCCATGAGACAGCCCAGAGGTATGCGTTAACAAATGCACCAGTCGAATAGGCCCATTGGCCGGCTCCGTTGCCCCGTCCTTCCCCTCACTCGGATCTAGGGCCACCCTCGCATCCCGAAACTCTGGCAAATACCAATACAACGGATCATTCAGCTGAAAATGCCCTTCCTCATACAGCATCATGAAGGCGGCGCTCACCACGGCTTTGGTCATAGACTGGATAAAAAATATACCATCGCCGGTCATGGCCTTTCCCTCCTCAACATTGCCAAATCCTAGGGCCTCAAAATGAGCCAATGCACCGTTTCGGTACACCATACTCACGAATCCAGGCGCTTTCCCCGCGTCAATTTCTGCTTGTAAATAGGCCGTGTAACGCCCCAGCCGCTCGGTCGACATACCCGCCGAAGCAGGATCCACGGACTTATTCGTGAACGTTTGTGCCGTTGAGATTTGTGCCACCACGGGTTGATGCGTCCCGTACAGTAGCGTACTTATTACGATGATGCCGAAAATTACCCAGCGATTTCGAGAGAACATATGCAGAAGAGTTTAGGTTAATGGAAAACGAATCGTAGCTAGATTATAGCAGAATTAGGCTTCATAGCCAATTAAATCTTGATAAGATAAAATGGATATACTCTCCCTATAATTAACTTTCGTCAGGTTACAGCCTTCGCGTAACCGACATCGATGCATCCAGAAATATAATTCATATACGACAGTCAAAAGGTGCAAAAGACCGAGTTGTCAATTTCATAACTAAGACCCAAGTCTGAGAATACCCCATACCCATTGTTGTTGCTAAACTCAGAACCATCAATAAGTGGGCTTGATGCTCGCAAATCGATTCCATGCCCCCAACTGTTTCGTACCGTTTTATTGGTTAGATCGAAGGCATACGCTCCAGTACGATAACTAATCATAGCGCCTGTATTTCCTTCTGAATTTGGAGCACCACCATACTCTATAATGACATGATCAAATAAAGAGCCCACCCCTGTCGTACTGTTAAACCGTATGGTCCCCCAATCCCCTTTGGCTGGTTTATTTGCGCTAGAAGTAAAGGTGATTTCGGAACCCGCATCACCGTCGGCTACAATGGCTCCCTCGACAATGAGTGTTTGATTTTCGTTGAACTGAACCGTAACTCCTTGGTTAATCGTTAAGGTAACCCCTTGAGCAATCACTACGGTATCGGTGAGTTGATAAGGACTGTTGGCCACCGTCCATGTTTGGTTCGTGGAGAGTGTATCCGAGATAGTGGTTTGGGCTTGTGTGAACCCAGTGCTTAAAATTACTATTGCTATTGTGTAGAATAGATAGCTTAAATTCATAACCTTAATTGTAGTTGTTAACAGTATTCTAATAAACAGCTAACATAACAATCTCGATATCCTTTCGAACCGCCGAATCGGGTAGTTTTTTACTAATTTTTTTAAAAAATAAGCCTACAGTCGATAATAGATCTAACAGAAAATTATAAGATAATTGCCAAACCTTCCTCTGCGACTCGATAACCTAGGGAATTAATATCATCACGCTCAGGACTGTCTAGAATAAGCGGATTTGTATGGTTAAAGTGGGTAAATATGATTTTTTGCTTCTCGCTTGGGCCAAGTTTCCTAAAGCGTTGGATACTTTCTTGGATAAATGGATGGGGGATTTCTGACATATCACGCCCAGGAAGCTCGCTAGAATCGTAGAATGTACCGTCTAGCAAAGCATAATCCACTTTCAAAATCTCCTCCTCAATCGATCGCTCCCATACTTCCCACTTATTAATATCCGGAATATAGAGTAAAGAGGTTTCACCATACTGTATCTTATAACCAACTGTTTCGGAATACTCATCTCGGTGTGGAACGAAGAAAGGTATCACACTGATCTCACTCGTCAAGAATGTTGGCCGATCTGCCTGTAAACCGTTAAGGATGATATTTTTGTAATTAACAAGTTGACTCCATGGCCCATTACTTTTTAAATAATTGGACATTTCAGGCATAGCATATACAGGAACCTCTTTAGCCCCCATGGCTTCATGACCTAAATGCATGAGCCCGGTGTAATGTCCAATGTGAGCATGGGTTAAAAAAATACCATCTAACGTATACGCTGGAACGTGCTGTTTAAGAGTTTGAAGTTGATACTTAATATCTGGGGTAGCATCAAATATCCACGTTGACTGACTGGATGGGTCAACTAAAGCAATTGAACTTGCATGCCTTGGACCGACTTCACCTTGCCAATACCGCTTACATTGCTCTTTTTCGCAACCAATTTGAGGGAATCCGGCGTCCTGCGCAATGCCTAATACTACTACATAGGGAGTACTCAAACTAGAAAGACTTAAAGTGTTCCCCGATAAGTCTACAAGAAATGAATCTTCATTCGAAGAGGGCAATGTTGAGGAGTTTTGACCATCGACACATGTGCCCAGAAGGAATAATATGACAATTACGAAATACTTCAACTCCTTTAATTATACAGTAAAATTTTAAAATTCTATGGTGGAATAATAGTCCTGTAAAATGTGAAACGCTTGTTTTTTTACACCTTGCTCGGAAATTAATCCTTTTCGGTTAAAATCGGCCTGAATACGCTTGAGGTGGCGGCGATGGGATCTAAAATCCATTAGAATCCATGGCGATGTTCCCGCTAAAAAGTCGATATTTTTTAGCATTTCGATATTATTTCGGTACACCGAAGCTTGATATTCCTCGGTCCATCGCTCGTTTTCTTTACCATGCAAGCCTTGCAGTGCTCCTCCTCCAAACTCACTGACGATCATTGGCTTATCATAAGCTGATTCCCATTTAATATCCTTACATGAGTCAGGGGTTCCGCCATACCAACCACAGTAACTATTTATACCAATAACATCCACATAACGACCAAGTGGATCATCAATAAAATTTTCACCTTTTTTTCGTGAATGTATTTCTAGCGCTGCAGTAATCAGCCGTGTATGATCTAATGATTTAGCCCGGACAACTAAGCTAGTTAAAAATTCTAACCTAGCATCCCCTAAGGGTGTTTCATTGGCAACTGACCACATGACTACTCCGGCTCTATTTTTATCCCGAGCAATCATCTCTTCCAACTGCTGTTCTGCATTCTGGTAGGTGGCCTCGTTATCAAATAGCACTGTCCAATAGACCGGGATCTCAGACCAAACCATAAGCCCCATTCGCTCAGCTTCCCGAACCATTTCCTCGTTGTGTGGGTAATGAGCCAAACGAACAAAGTTAGCCCCTAATTCCTTCGCCCATCCTAGGAGTACTCTTACCTCTTCCACCGATGTTACTCTACCGGTTTTGAAAGGTGCCTCTTCATGAATACTAATGCCCTTAAAAAATACCGGCTCACCGTTGAGAAAAATTTTTGAGCCTTTAGTTGAAATCGTTCGAAACCCAATTTCATCAACCAGCTTGTCCCCTTCATAGCTAAGCATGACTTCATACAATTTAGGTGACTTCGGTGACCATAATTCAGGATTCGCTTGTAGGCTAAATAGGGCTATTCCTTGATCATTAACTTTGGATTGTATGGTAGAACCAAGTTCTTGTATGGATAGAGTCACTTCTTCACCAAAGTTAGCTGGTTGTACTTTTACCCAGCCAATAATTTCATTTTTGTCGTCGGGATTTAATTGTATGAAATAATCATAAATGTGCTTTTTTGGAGTATAGACTAATTTTACAGATCGGGTAATACCCCCATAATTCCACCAATCGGTATTGATAGTGGGAATGGCCTCTCTCTTACGTTTATTATCCACTTTTATCACCAACAAATTTTCTTGTGGTTTTATTTTACCGGTAACATTTATTGAAAAAGAGGTATATCCTCCTACATGTTCTCCTATTTTTTCACCATTTAAATATACTTTTGCCTCATAGTTTATCGCCCCAAAATGCAGATAAAGTTCTTGATCTTCATGTAGGACTGCATCAAAATTAGTCTTATACCAAACCGTTCCCTCATAGTAATAGAGTTTTTCAGATTGGGTATTCCAATCACCTGGAACCATTAATAACTCGTCAGTATCAAAATTATATTCGATGAGCTCAGAAGGATCCTCCATCTGCCTATCCATAAAATACCCATCTCCACGCGGTTGCCATCGGTAATTGTAATAGCCATTCTCGAGCGGATCAACAATTATAGACCATAATCCATCGAGGGTTTGTGTGTGTCGCCCTTGAATATTTTGCAAGATGTATGTTTGCTGTTCTTGGTCTTGAGCATTTAAAACCGGGGTAGCTAGAACAAATAATAGTAAGCAAACGATTAGTTTACTGAATGTTGGCATATGAAAAAATCTTTGTCGTGGGAGGGTTCATCATCATAAGTTTACAAATACACAAAAACATGTTTAAATAATTAATTGACAAAAAAATCACCTTTATCAATTACTTGGTTGCATACTAAGTAACTAATAAAGGTGGTTTTGTCAACTAACAAAATGTTGGTGCGATACTTAAATCAATAGAACGGGTCTTAATACTCTATTTTACCAAAAGCATCTTTTTGGTCTGGGAAAAAGACGGTGTAGTAATTTTGTACAGATAAACCCCTGAAGATAACTCCGTAGCATCAAAACTAGCTGTATGAGAGCCCGCTAGTTGTTGTGAATTGACTAATTCCATAACCTTTTGTCCCAGACTATTAAACACCTCTAGCCGAACATGAGTTTGCTCGGGTAGGTTGTACTGTATCTGGGTAACGGGATTAAAAGGATTTGGATAGTTTTGAGAGAGTTGATAAGCCTGTGGTTCTAACACATCTTGCTCAATAGTCTCCTGTATAGTAACCCAACTAGATTCATTAAACTGAGCACGCGCCTCAAATACAGAACGTTGTATATTCGACACTCGAAGAATAGGACTGGTTACCGGCGTGAGACCAAACATTGAAATACGCTTTGTATCCCCGTCCACATGCGTAAGTACCTGCCAATCGTTCGCTAAACCAACAGGTTGAACCTCAGTCTCCGCGTCAACTTCAAAAGTTATTGAATAGAGAGCCTCATCGGTATCACTCAATTGCAGACGTAATTCATAATCCAACAGCGGGTTAGCAACTCCTTTATCGCCCAATGCGACTATATCCCAGTTCAGTGATGGCTTCCATATTGCCTCTTTTAAGACAGTATTACCAAGTGAACAGGATAAGGTAGTGGGCAGTCCTACCGTTTCACGTAGTACAAAATAGGCATCATAGGCAGTAACTGCGCCATTAGACGTTACATCACCGGCCACAAAAGCAAACCCTTCTAATGGATATTGGGGGGCGAAACGTACCGTATGTCGCAAAATATAGGCGGCATCGAGTGCTGAAACACCATAATCACCGGTCACATCACCACATACTAATCGGGTTGCGTCTACCCGTGCATCTCTAGAAATAACAAAAGACTTCCCCTCATTTACTATCACATCTTCTAAATGAATAGTCGAAATTCCACCTGTTTTGTATGAAATTTTAAGGTCTGTCAAAGGGCCTGATTCAGCAATAGGATTGATCCCAGCACCTGCTACAATAATTTGTCCAGGTTCTTCGGCATTATAGATCAGTTCATAATCTTTTGTGAGTGTTTCTGTATTCCCTAGGACCTCAATATCCAGCGAATCTGGATGGTAACGCACCGTATATTGGAAGGCATTGAACCCCTGTTGTGGCACTCCATTAATAAAGACAGAAGTGAAGGTGGTATCAAGTGTGAGCACTGTTTGATCAGGTATGGAAACAACGATTGGATCAGCAATTTTTCTAAAGTATACATCACCCAGATATACAGGAATATCCGATTGGCCAAGTTCAAAGCTTATTTTTAGGTTGGGTCTTATTTCGTCTAAGGTAAATTCAACCGTATAGTTGTTTTTTTCGGGTGTTATATCGTACCATGCTCGATTGTATTCATAATAAGGTTCTTCGTCTTGCCCAATATATACCCACCCTTGTCGTTCGGCATCGGCTCGTACAGAAAAACTCAACGCATAAGTTGCTCCTACTTCTAATTTTGCGATCTGTGAACTGGTTAAGTATTGATTCAGTTGCACACTCCAAATCTCTGGTCCACCACCATTTGTAATATTATCCACCCTAATTTCTTGGTCCGATATCTGTGTCTCGGCCATGATTCCTAGTTCTTTTTCAGTCCATAAATCCCAATAGGTATTGAGCTCTGGTCGGTTAAAATTTGCGTTAAATATCAAATTATCCCCTTCAAAATAATCGGAGCAGTTGCCCCAAACAGGCGAACGGCCTTCAGAGGTAAATCCAAAACCTTCTGGTTGGGTAGGCAGTGCGCCCACGCACCAGTTCGATATGTTTTGATCAAAGGCCTGGTTATCGACGAACATGTAATCCATTCTGTTTACATTCGCAACAAGCCAGTTTCCAATGTCTTGATTAAAATTCATATGACTAAACATATCACTCATATCATATACCTTAGATACGTCCCATGAGTCTAAAGGATGATTAAAGGAGGTCGCTTTGTGAAACATGAAAGACATATCCTCTACATTAGACACGTTCCAATCATGTAATGGAGATGAGTAGTTGGAAGCGTCCCTAAATGTGGCATACATAGTTTCTATTCTTGAAACGTCCCAATTTGTGAGATCTTGGTTAAACACAAGGGCACTATCAAACATCATTGCAATACTTACCGCATTCCCCATATTCCATGCCCCAATGGGTTGATCAAAAGAGGTTGCTTCCTTAAACATGCGCCCAAATTCATACGCGGAAGAAACATCCCAAGCAGATATATCTTGGTTGAAAGAACGCGCCTCCCAAAACATTCCATGAAATACTTCTACATTGGATACATTCCAACCTGAAATGTCTCCGTTGAAGTTGGAAGCCCCACTAAACATATAATTCATAAAACGGACCTGAGATGTATTCCAGCTAGAGATATCCCCATTAAACGACGATGCATCAACAAACATGGTAGACATTAACGTATCCGAACTCAGATCCCAATTATTAAGGTCTTGGTTAAATGATGTCGCCCCCCAGAACATAGATCCTGTTCGTCGCACATTACTAGTATTCCAACTATTGAGCGCCTGATTAAAGGCATGAGCTTCCGCGAACATCGTAGCCATATCGGTCACACTCGAAACATCCCATGAATCCAAAGGCTGATTGAAGGTGTGTGCGTTTAGGAACATGCGATACATCGACCCCACCGCTGCAGTGTTCCACCCACTTATGTCTTGGTTGAACGTAATTGCTCCATCAAACATGTGGGACATGTCCGTTGCACTAGCAGTATTCCATGACCCAATGGGTTGGTTGAAATTCTGCGCATTCTCAAACATATGCCTAAAGTTTTGCACATTGGAAACATTCCACGCATCTAGCCTTCCATTAAAATCTATCGCATCTTGGAACATATGCATCATCGTTGTCACATTAGAAACATCCCAAGTCTCCAAACTCCGATCGAAACTCTGAGCACTGAAAAACATTTCGGACATATCGGTTACATTGGAAGTGTTCCATGAACTTATGTCTTGATTAAAGGAACGAGCGTATCGAAATAGTTTATGCATGTTGATCACATTAGATACATCCCAAGCACCAATATCTTGATTGAATACGTGTGCGTCATGAAACATAGAGATCATAGACGTCACATTCGAAACGTCCCAATGAGAAATATCTTCGTTAAACCCGTAATCCATAAATTCTTGGGTAAAAAATAGATTATCCATGTTGGTGATACCACTCGTACAAGTTGTAGCTGCGTTTTGAGGATTTATTTGCTCCCTTGTTCTCTTTATATATGTGATCCCATTGATAATGCCAAAATCACCGAAACCAGCGTCATTGCACACAATGGTTACATCATTTTCGTGGAGGTAAAACGGCGAAACAAACACTTCAAATTCAATATCTACCTTAACTGCATATTCACCCGTTCCCACTCCACCAATTTCAAGCTCTCGAAAAAGAGATGCCGCATCTGAGTTGCTAATCATTTCAGCAGAGATTTCTTGGTAAATATGATAATTTGCCCAGCTATCGGGATCATGGTCTATGTACTCAACAGGGCCATCGTACACATCAACCAGTTGGAGTGATTTTATAACAGAGGGTGATATACTACCATCGGATGGAAATTCTCTCATATCAATGCTTAGACGATGTCGTCCATCATTTTCATTCCATCCTTCAAGAATCACCCATTCTACTTGACCTGTGGTGGTGGTTATTTTATAGTCCTGTGCAGTTATTGGACCAACACTTAATACGAATACAATTGCGGTGACAATACCCTTGTACATTCTTTTCATTCTACTTCGTTTTATTTAGAATTACATAAAAATACACTTTACCTTAACAGCAACATAATTACTTAGTAGGTTGTGATTACTATACACTTATTTAATACCATTTTGTATGTAACTTTTGTTACATATTAGTTTAGCAACGTTTTTCAGGAGTGAGCTTATTAGTACAACGAGGTCAATAGTGAAGCGTTTTTTGTACAATGTCGTAAATGATTGCATTATTCGGATTCCAACATGTAAGGGATAATATTGTACTTGAATTCAAAGCCCTCCGTTACACTTCCTGCAATGAGCCCAAACCACCCTCGGTCCTCCCAAACCGAACTGGACATCCCTTCTGCTATAGCCGTTTGTACAACTGTTCGATAATAATTTCGTACCAAATCGGTGTTACGCTGTGGTTGGTTTCCATCTCTACCCACCCCAAACTCTCCATAATTAATAGGTACCCCTAATTCCCGGCCGTGTTCTGCAACGGCTCGCATACTACTGGCAGTAAACAGATCACCTGGATAGGCGCTGTTGTCTCCGGTTTCGCCACAAAACTCCCACGGGTCATAGGAATGGACTTGAATAGCTAGGTAGTTGTCCTGACCCTGACCCGGTAGTTGGGTGGGTGTTGGATATACCGAGAATATTTGATTGTGATTCCCATAGGCATTGGTAGCAATCATGACTGTTCTTTGCAGATTGTTTCCACCTGTAGCTCGAATGGCTTCTACCCCTAAACGCATGACTTCTCTAGTAAAGAATAAAGCTTGATCACTGACAGGAGAAACCTCGGTACCCCAATGACCAAAGGCCCCTTCGGGTTCGTTGAGTATCTCAAAGACTAAGTAGTGATTGTACTCTTTGAAGTACTCAGCAATATCGGTCCATAACGTCTGTAACTTGTCATTATAGTAGGCACTCCCATCGTAATTTGCTTTAAAACTGCGTTCATGATGCGCATTCAACACCACATAAAGCTCGCGTTCAATGGCAAAGTCAATGACTTGCTTGAGCACTTTAAATCTTGGATGTTCAAAATTTACCTTCCCGTTTTCATCGGTTAACGCACTCCCATCTACTGGATCCATCCATGTGGTGGGAATTCGTATATGTTTCATACCCGCTTGCTGGTACGTAGCTATAATTGCGGCGAGTTCGAAAAAATCGAATCTATGAGCACCGAGATCGAAGACATTCCCAAGATTAATACCTGTAGCCATTTCTAGGGTTACTTGCGTTGCATCAGGAAAATCTCCGAGTGCATTGGACTGGTTTGAGGTAGGATTACTACACCCAACAATTGCTAAAAGTACGGTTAATATGATGATGACTTTATGCTGCATTGCTTTGGTGCCCAGTAATGAATTATAACATTGAATGATACTCATAACGTAGCTTAGTTTATAATCTTAAAACACCCAATCTGTACGTAAAACAATGAGGTGTTTTAGTGGCTCTCCAGTAAATAATTTTCGCGTTCTGTATTGAATACCGAGCTTTAGTGGAATTCCTACCACCTGTTCGGCTACCGATACATTTAAACGATTTTCATAGCTTTTTTTAGTTTCATTAAAATCGAATAGAAAGTCGTTTGTAATCTTTCTTGTAGTATACCTTGGATGATTTGGAAATAGATTGAAGTCGAATGAATACCACCAGCGGTTGCTGTATTCACTCTTAAAACGCTGCTCAAAGCGAAGGCGTTGTCGAAGTTTAATTGCGTTATTATGAGAATAACCAATGACTTGTATGGGGCGATATTCGTTCTTGGAACCAGCAGGTAACAAATTATATCGGCGATATAGTAGCTGTACGCTCAAAGAAAAAGGACCTTTCGAGCCAAGGTCTCTTTGAAACGATTGTTGAAAAAAGACTAACTCGGGCTTGCTACTGCTGGTATAGTCGGTAAAAAACACGGTTCTCGCCACAATCAAATGCTCATCAGCAAAAGTAATAGGGGCTATGAATCGGTTAAAACTTAATAGATCAATTTCTTGAGCAACAACTTCGTAAGAAAAGAATATCAAAAATAATGACCCTAAGACTTTTTGTTTTTGCACAAATAATTTCATACTTAAATATACTAATTATTAATGCATATTGTGTTTCTCAACATTAGACTTATAAACAACAAAAAAGCGAGTTTTTTATGTCTGCTAGATATTTAGCGCTATCTATGCTATGCGTTATTTTACATTTTTTCGGCTGTCAAACAGAGCCTGAATTTAATCTACCTACGGTGAGTACTGGGCACATTGAGGCCTACCCTAGTTTTAGTTCAAATTATGTACCTTCTCGAGATATTGTGGTCTGGCTCCCAGAAGATTATCCTACCCAAGCCCCTTATCAAGTAGTATACATGCATGATGGACAAATGCTGTTTGACTCTTCCACCACTTGGAATGGCCAAGAATGGGGGGTTGACGAAACCCTTTCAGACTTAATCAAACAAGGGGACGTCTCTCCAACCATTGTTGTTGGTATCTCCAACACCTCGAATCGACATTCCGAATATTTTCCTCAACAACCATTTGAAAACCAGCCTAAAGCACGCCAGGACTCACTTATCGCTCATGCAAAACGAGGCTTAAGCAATTTATTCTCTACAGAGATCTACTCCGACCGCTATCTCTCCTTTCTGGTTAATGAACTCAAGCCTCATATTGATTCGATCTACGCCACATCACCGATACAGGATCATACTTTTATTGCAGGCTCGAGTATGGGAGGCCTAATATCTCTTTATGCCTTAATTGAGTATCCAGAAACTTTTGGAGGGGCGGCGTGCTTATCTACCCATTGGATAGGCACCTTTGAATCAGAACTGAATGACTTTCCTAGCTTGTATTTGGATTATATCAAAGACAATTTACCTGAGCCTGAAAAACATAAAATATATTTTGACTATGGCACTGTGGGACTCGATTCCCTCTATGAACCGTACCAATTAGAGGTAGATGAACTCATGGTTACCCTCGGATATAGTGACAGAAATTGGTTGTCTCGGAAATTTGAAGGAGCAGACCACAGCGAGCGATCATGGAAAGCTCGCCTGTCTACCCCGCTTAAATTTTTACTTAATTAAGGTCATCTTCTTAGTCAGGCTTAGCTGATTGGTAATTAGCCTATACAAATAAACACCTGAAGCTAGCTTATTAGCATCAAATGTAATTTGATGAACTCCCGATTCCATGCGGTCATTAACTAATGTCATCACTTCTTGGCCTAGCATATTATAGATGATCAGACTCACATTTTGAGCTCTATTTAGTTCGAAACTTATGCTGGTCGTTGGGTTAAATGGATTTGGGTAGTTTTGATGTAAGGTAATACTTACAGGTTCGATCCGTTCCGTTTCCGAATTAGTTAAATCCATACTGGAATACAATAAATTCCCTGATTCTACATCCATAAACATAGATAACGAATCTTCCATAACAACATTACCCATTGAATCCATAGCAGAGGCATACATATTCATTTGCCAAGTAACTGGAATCAATTCTGGAGCTAAATCTATTGGTAAACTCCAATAATTATGAAGTATACTTAGCTCCATATCCATTACTACGTTTATTCCTGCAGGAATTTCAGGGAGTAGCAGAGTGGTAATATCATCCATACTTAAAGATGCTTGATTAAAAATCATCGTGAATAATTCATCACTATCCACATAATCATCTGGAAGAGGTTTCATAAGCGAAAAATCGACTTCCTCTTCTACATCATCCTCACCAAATAGCTCATAGTACATGACCCC
>CALKOA010000108.1 GCA_938091655.1 uncultured Balneolaceae bacterium
AAGTAGCCGTAGGCGCTAACGAGTAACCCGGCAATCCCCACACCAAATAGAATTTGGGGCAGCTTAGAGTCGGCTGAAAACTGGAGGTTGTCGGTAATCGTGGGTTGATGACTCATGGGTGGTTCGACCTCTTAATTATCACTTAAACTTTTAATGTATTCGACTAGGGACTGTAAATCGCTTTGCGAGAGTCCGCCGTAGGCATCGGCCATGAGTGGATCGTAACCGTCCACAATTTTTGCGTAGGGATTCACGATGGACTCAATCAGGTATTCATCTTCCTTGACCACCGTTATCGTTTCGCCATCTTCGGTGGTGACGAGTCCTTCGCTTCCATATAAATTCTTCCAAGAGGGGCCAATGATAGCCGTTCCATCGCTGGAGTGACAGGTTTGGCAAGCATACATGGTAGATACTTCCATACCGCGTTCGACGGTTGCCACAATTTCGCCCTGTGTAGCTTCTTTAGCGGCGCGAGCCTCGGCTATGGCTTCTTGCTCGGCTGTGAATTCAGCTTCTAGACTTTCTACATCTATCCCAGCTGCAATAAGGTCTTCGCGGGTGGCATTTTGAGAAGCTTGTAGCGCTCGGACATAGGCAACAATAGCCCAACGATCTTCTACAGGCACTTGATGACGGTAGGAAGGCATGTTTCGCACACCGTTGTAAATTGCTGAGTAGATTTCTCCGTCTGGAGCTTCTCTGAGGCGGTCTTGATGAAAGGTAGGAGCAGGTACGTATCCGTATTGACCGGTCATAATGATTCCTAAACCATCGCCTGCATTTCCGTGACAAGGAGTACAGAATACTTCATAGCGTTCTTTACCTCTATATACGATGGATTTGGTGAGGTCAATAGGCATGTTAGCTACCCATTCGCCCTGTTCGTCGATCCCTTCGTAGTAGGCCTTATCGAGTCGGCTAAGGCCTCGAGCTACGGTGCCTTCTACTGGCGTACGCATAGAGCGGCCGTCCTCAAAGAAGTTATTGACTTCTTGAGCTTCCTTGCGCTCCTGCTGGTCCATGTTCATGTTCGGGTGAATCGGAGTTTTTTCCGATTTCATTCCGCGACATCCTTGAAAGGTCAAGCTTAGGGCCAGTATCGAAAGTACCGCCCCTGCACGGCTAATGGTTAACTTCTTATTCATAAACTTCCTCGATATGAGCCGCACCGGCATCTTTGAAAAATTCGTGTACTTGATCGGCATGAAACTTACTGTCAGCAGCTTCTATGCAAACAAAAAACTTGTCATCGGTAGAGCGCTTGAATCGTTCTATAGTAAACAGTGGATGATTAAATCGGGGGAGGCCGTTCAAAAAGAACATCCCAAATACAGCTCCAAAGGCCGATAATAGAATGGTAAGCTCGAAGGTAACGGGAACCCAAGCAGGGGCATTAAAAAATGGCTTGCCACTAATGTTAATAGGGTAGTCGATCACCGACATGAAATACATCATACTAACAGCGGCGGTAAACCCCAACAAACCGTGAGCTAATACAATCCATCCTAGTTTTGATTTTTCGAGTTTCATGGCCTTGTCTATTCCATGGATAGGAAAGGGGCTGTAGGTATCGAACTTGTCGTAACCCAGTTCAACCACTTTCTTGGACACATCGATGAGTTCCCGCGGGTTGTTAAACTCGGCTAAGATTCCGTACATCTTTTTGGTTTCGGCAGACATAGGATTTCGTGTAATTAAGCGTTCTTAGGTTTAGCGACCGTCACGTGCTCGGGAATTTCTTCCACTGGAGCATGATACGTGCCATTTTCATCGTAGTTGTGCGGATCGGCTTGTGGAAGCACCGCTTTTACTTCAGCAATGGCGATCATTGGCAGGAAGCGTAAAAATAGTAGGAACATGGTTCCAAAAAGTCCAAAGGTTCCGATATACGTTAGAGCATCCCAAATCGTTGGCGAATAATAATCCCACGAAGAGGGTAAGTAGTCATTGGCCAACGAGGTAACCGTAATTACAAATCGCTCGAACCACATTCCAATGTTCACCACAATGGAGATAATAAAGGTGAAGGTCACATTGGTGCGAAGTTTTTTACTCCAGAAGAACTGAGGAGAAATCACGTTACAGGCCATCATAATCCAGTAGGCCCAAGCGTATGGGCCGGTGGCACGGAGAATAAAGATGGCTTTTTCGTACTCTACTCCGGAATACCAGGCAATGAAGAATTCCATCATATAAGCAAAACCTACCATAGAACCAGTGACCATAATAATGATGTTCATTTTCTCCATATGATCATTGGTCATAATATCCTCCATACCGTATACTTTACGCGTAATAATCATAAGGGTAAGTACCATGGCAAAACCCGAGAAGATCGCACCGGCTACGAAATAGGGTGGGAAAATGGTGGTATGCCAACCGGGAATCACCGACACCGCGAAGTCAAAGGATACAATGGTATGCACCGAAAGTACTAAGGGAGTTGCCAAACCAGCTAGAATCATATAGGCTTTTTCGTAGTTCCACCAGTGACGGTTCGATCCGTTCCACCCCAGCGAAAACAACCCGTAGCCTATCTGACGTATTTTGTCACTGGCCTTGTCCCGTAGGGTAGCCAAATCAGGAACCAGTCCCACATACCAAAACAGCAGCGAAACCGTAAAATACGTCGATACCGCAAACACGTCCCAAAGTAGCGGTGAGTTGAAGTTTGGCCACATCGCCATTTGGTTTGGAATAGGGAATACCCAATAAATGACCCAAATACGACCTACGTGAATGGCCGGAAATATCAAGGCACACATTACCGCAAAAATAGTCATAGCCTCAGCAAAACGGTTAATTGCCGTTCGCCAATCTTGCCGGAATAAAAATAAAATCGCAGAAATAAGAGTTCCCGCATGCCCTATACCTACCCACCATACAAAGTTGATGATGGCCCAACCCCATCCAATCGGGTTGGTTAGTCCCCAAATACCGGTTCCTTCCCAAAACAGATAGCCAATGGATACCAGCAACAACCCTAACAGAGCGTTGGCGGGTAACATTAACAAATACCATGTTTTAGGGGTGGGACGTAAGTTTACGTCGGTCACCAGATGGGTAATACTTGCAAAATCGTGGTCCCCCTTTACGAGAGCGGGTTCGGGTACGTATTGGTATTTACTCATATATGCTGTGATGGGTACCGAGATGGATACCGGTCATTCGTTTAGTTTTAGTGAGCCGCCTCTGGCATGGTGTTGTCCACCAGTGCTGGATTTGGATTGGTTAGTTTGGCGATGTAGGAAGTACGTGGACGAACGTTTAGCTCCTCTAACATAAGGTAGTTACGTTCGTTGCGCTTCATCTGCGTAACTGTTGCTTGTTCATCGGTCAAATCACCGAAGTAAATAGCATCAGCGGGACATGCTTGCTGACATGCGGTAACTACTGCGCCATCGGCAGGTTTTACGGAACCCGTATTGATCTTCGCATCAATCTTAGCTCGGTTTACTCGCTGCGCACAGTAGGTGCATTTTTCCATCACCCCACGGAACCGTACGGTTACCTCAGGGTTCATTGCCATTTGTATAATATCTGGGTCCTCGCCCGTGGTCAAATATTCTTTAGGGTAGTTAAAGAAGTTGAACCGGCGAACTTTGAATGGACAGTTGTTCGCGCAGTACCGCGTACCGATACAACGGTTGTAGGTCATTTGGTTCATCCCATCATCACTGTGGGTGGTGGCTGCCACTGGGCATACCTGCTCACAAGGAGCCAATTCACAATGCATACACGGGACGGGTTGGTGCACCGCTTGAGGATCGTTTTCGTCACCCATGTAGTAACGGTCATTACGGATCCAATGCATTTCACGGCCACGTCCGACTTCTTTTTTACCGATTACGGGTATATTGTTCTCGCTTTGACACGCAATCACACATACGCCACAACCGAAACATGAGTTCAGGTCAATAGCCATTCCCCACTGGGGCTCGTAATCGGGATAGGTTTGCTCGTTGAAGAGCGAAATAGGTTGATCTTCGCCTAGTTCGGCGGCTTCTTTCATGCCCGGTACCTCGTATTTATGCACATAGGCAAAAGAGGCATAATCTGGAGTCTCTTTGTATTTCTCTAATGAGGCCTGACGATACATGTCGCGGCCTTCTAAGGAGTGATGATCCTGCACGCATGAAACGGGGTATTCGTTGCCGGTTGCGCTTATTTGCGCCGAACCAGCCACCGCGCTCGTTCCTGGGCGCATTGGGAATACATTTTTCCCGCCGGCCATTTGCTCGGTATCATAATCGGCTACGCGTCCAAATCCTTCACGACCATATCCTGCGTGTACGGTGATTGAATCGTCAGCTTGGCCGGGTTGTATCCATGCGGCTAGGGTGACCGAAGCGCCATTAGAAGCGGTTACCGTAATTTCTTTTTCGTTTTCAAGGCCTAGTTTAGCCGCGGTAGCTGGGCTCATTAAAGCCACATTATCCCAAGTAATCTTAGTCATAGGATCGGGCAGCTCTTGAAGCCAACCGTTATTGGCGAAGCGCCCGTCGTATAAAGAAGCATCTGCTTTAATCACTAATTCAATGCCATCCACGGCTGCTGGGGCGCTGGGTCGTAGACTGTTGCTGAGCCGTACATTGGCTTTAGGGTAATCCATGACCACACCAGACATAACCGCAGCAGCGGCTTGCCCACTGTTGGGGTATCCGTTCTGCTTCACCGCTTCGACGCTAGGTGCGTCGCTCGCGCGGTCCACTCCGTCGTGTAGGAGTGAGGTCCATTTTTTGTCAAAATTCGTTGTATGGATGCCTTTAAAGGTGTTTTGCACCAAATCGTAGCCAGATTTGTAGCTTTGAGTAGCAACAAGGTTAAGCAGCTCAATTTCGCTCATGCTGTCATGCAGTGGCTGAATTTGAGGTTGAATAACCGAACGGGCGCCCCCAAATGAATATCCATCGCCCCAAGCTTCTAAGAAATGCGCACGAGAGAGATGCCAGTTGGCTTTTTTACTGGTTTCGTCATTGTAGGTAGAAAGATGAATAACCTCTTCAACCGAGGACAGTGCGTTTTCTAGATCCCAACCTGCTGGTGCGGTGAGCACTGGATTCCCACCTATGATAATGGCCGCATCCACTTCGCCGGCTTTCATGCTTGCTAGGGCCTCGGCCATGGCTGCGTGTTGGTCGCTGTCGCCTAAGTGTGGAACCGACAAATAATCTACCGTTTGCCCAACATTGTTAAGTGCAACGTTAATCGCTGCTACGGTCGCATGGGCTTCAGGAGCATGATCCCAACCAATAGATACCGCAGAACGTCCTGCCGCTTCGGTTAAGTCATTGGCAAGAGCCACTAAGAAAGGGGTATGAGTAAACTGATTACTCACTTCCGCATATGCCGAAAGACCGTTGACTCGGGTAGATAGTGCTCCTGCAAGCGCGTCGGCAAAGGCGTGTACTTCACTTGCTTTAACTCGCAAACGGTGATCAGCAAAAGAGCCAGTGATCGAGAATCCGTTTTCTACACTATAAATTCGGTTCATTGCATCCTCACGGCTGGTTACGCGTCGTCGCGTAGACAGCTGCTTAGCATATTCCACCATGTTAGGATGGGTAGCAGCAAGAACATCGTCGTCCAATGAAACCACCACATCGGCGTTCATAAAATTGTAGTGAGAGCGTAGACGACGTCCGAAGGCCATCTTGTTACCTTCTAATACGTGCTCTTCGCTGAAACTTTCGTAGTTTACCCACTGTGCGTTTGGAAAGCGGCCCAAGAACTCTTGCTTGGCTGCGTTATAGGTAATTCCAGAATTGGCTTCGCTAATAACCACCACTCGCATGTTGGTGTCTGCGAAAAAAGTCTGCGCAAATGCAATAAAATCTTGGCTACTGGCCTTAGTTCCGTTTCGTCGCGGTGAGCGAGAACGATCGGGATCGTACATTTCGAGCATGGCTGCTTGATGGTACGCATTGGTATTCCCGTGGCTACCTGGGTGCAGATCGTTTCCTTCAATTTTAGTTGGACGACCTTCGTGATTTTCGACTACAAGTCCTACAAGGTTCCCATGAAAAGGCATGGCACTGGCGTAAAACAAAGGAATACCAGGTACAATGTCTTCGGGTTGTTGCGAGTAAGGGAGAATTTTTTGGACCGGACGACGACAAGCGGCAAATCCGGCTAAGGCAATGGATGCGCCCATGACGCGAAGAAATCCTTTTCTAGAAACGCCGTCGTTTAGTTCGGTAGCGTTTTCTGGGAATTCTCGCTCTACAAAATTCTGATATTCTTTGTTTTGAGCTAACTCGTTTAGACTCTTCCAGTAGGTCTTCGGGTTTGCTTGGGTGGATGATTCGCTCATGTAAGAAAAATTATATGCGCTAAACGTTGTTGGTGTACAATCCGAAAATCGTTGTTTGTTCGTGATTCAGACTTTTGGGTTAGATTAATAATGACAGCCCTGGCAGTATTGCGGGGGACTTACATTGTTCTTTTTCACTAATTCTGCTCCCAAAAGGAGTTGGTCTTCGACTTCGTAGCCCATGGTGGTCACTTCCTCTACTGGGCGTAAATATTTTTCTGGTGCTCTGTGACAATCCATACACCAGCTCATGCTTAATGGCTCGGCTTGGTATACTACTTCCATCTTGTCGATGCGTCCGTGACAGCTTTCGCAAGCAACCCCTACGTTTACGTGAGCTGCGTGGTTAAAGTAAGCGTAATCGGCTAGGTTGTGAACACGAACCCACTCTACCGCTTTTCCGGTTTCCCAACTTTCACGAATGGGCGCAAGTTTTTCGCTGTCGGTTAGTATTTGATTGTGGCAGTTCATACAGGTTTGGGTAGGAGGCACGTTTGCCTGTTTTGAATCCCATACCGAGGTATGACAGTATTGGCAGTCGAGGCCTAATTTCTGTACGTGAATTTGATGTGAGTAAGGAACAGGCTGTTCAGGTGCGTAGCCAACATCGGTATATTCTGGAGAGAAATAGTACCAAATTCCAAAGATGATCACATTAACGGTCATAATGAGACCGATGAGTATTTTACGAGGAACCTGATTTGTCCACTCTGGGAAAATCTGCGCCATATATATGAGTGATTACTGGTTAGTCAAAAACGTGTTTAGGATAATCATCGAATGTGCATGGTTTTTAAACCGCCCAAATCTAGCACTATTTTAGGATGAATAGAATGTAAATCGTCCTGATGCTTAGTATTTGTACTCATTCTAAATAATCTAATCCAATGTAATCTAATTGTGTCAGTATGAAGATTACATGAAGAATATAAGAACATTCCCCAAAAAATTTTGGTTAAAACGGACAAAAGAATACTAATTTCTAAAAAATATGCTTTCTTTTATAAGCTACTTAATGAATGTAATCTCCTATTATTATGAATACCACACTCGACGATCACTCTTCACTTTCCTATTCCCTGCCAACTTCTGTGCGCGCTTTGGAGGGGATTGATGCCCGCAAAGCTCTTGGCTTGATACTGGCGGTGAGTGCCGCTGCATTGCTATTTTTGGTATGGCTTATTTATTTCAAGGCACCAGCCGCTACGGAGGTGGCTTGGGTGACTAATCTCTCTGCAGTTAATGCGGCACTTAATTCACTAAGTACGGTATTTTTGTTGTTGGGTTTTCGCGAAATCCGGGCACGTAACTTCGCCAAACACATGCGCTTTATGATTTCTGCTTTTATAACTTCTGCGCTCTTTTTGGTCAGTTATATCGTATATCACCACTTTGTAGGAGATACTCCTTTTACCGGGCAGGGTTTTATTAGGCCTGTTTATTTCTTTATTCTCATTTCACATATTGTGCTTTCGATTTTTGTGGTGCCCTTGGTGCTGAGTTCCTTTTTCTTTGCCTTTTCAGGAAATTTCGCCACTCATCGCAAAATTTCTACATGGACCTTTCCGATTTGGCTCTATGTATCGGTTACCGGAGTGATGGTCTTTTTTATGCTCAAGATCTTTGGGTAGACCTATGGACGCACTTCATAAGGCTAGAGCGTTGGTGAATAGAGTAGCACTATATATAAGGTATCATTTAGTGACGGCCTTACTACTGCTGATGACGATTCCAGCCCTCGCCCAAGGCGATGGGCAGCGCTAGTTCGAGCGTTCGGATGCTACGCAGCCTAGCTATACCCGCGCTGATAGCCTCCGAGGTGGTGTTACGGCTGAGCGCGCGTGGTGGGATTTGACGCATTACCATTTGCAGGTAGCCGTGGATATTGAAAATCGCACCCTTTCCGGGTTTAACCGGATGAGCTACCGCGTCCGCGAACGCTTAGACGAACAAACCGCCCGGTTGAT
>CALKOA010000109.1 GCA_938091655.1 uncultured Balneolaceae bacterium
CATGCTGAAATGATTGAGAAATTAAATCGGTTATTATTATTGAAACAAAAACTGTATAACTAATTTCATTGACCAACCGATACAAGATTATTCTTAATTGGCCTTTCAACATTCCAACAACCTAATCTTCTTAATTATGACTTTACACAATACATCAACCAGAATATTCAGTCTCAATAGCCTTACTCTTGGCCTTTTTATCATCGCAAGTGGTTGTGTACAAACCGAGACGGTTGAAATTGAGCGCGAATTTAATACTCCAGAAATATCCGAAGCGGTGGCTGTACTCCATCCAACCGAAGGCTTCGACGCCGAGGGTACTGTTTATTTTCGTGCTGTTGAAAATGGCGTACAGGTAACTGCTGAACTTTCTGGATTAAGCGAGGGTAATAAAGGCTTCCACATTCATCAATATGGCGACTGTACGGCCGCTAATGGAACTTCAGCCGGCGGACATTTCAACCCTGAAGGAATGGACCATGCTGGCCCAACCGATGCAATGCGCCATATAGGCGACATGGGAAATATAACAGCCGATGCTCAGGGAAATGCCATGATTGATTACGTGGACGAAACCATTCACATAAACATGATACTTGGACGTGGTGTCATCGTGCATAACGGTGAAGATGATTTGAGTTCACAGCCATCCGGCGCAGCTGGACCTAGAGTTGCTTGTGGGGTGATAGGAGTCGCGACAGGAACTGAGTAAGCTGTTAATTGATGTACGGGTGAGAGAGCCTGGTTAGCATTAGCTAGTTTGCATTGACTAAATTAAATTATCTTTTTCTTCTCACCCAAGCATCTTTTTAATCCTCAGGAGTCTGCCAAGAATTCATGTGATCATGAATGTATCGGCCTAATTGCCCAACAGATATTCGTTCTTGATCCATGGTATCTCGATGGCGCACGGTTACTGTGTCATCTTCCAATCCATCAAAATCGATGGTTACACAGAATGGGGTACCCGCTTCGTCAAGTCTTCTATAGCGCTTGCCAATGGATCCAGCTTCGTCGAACTGTACGGAATAATCCTCCTTTAGATTGCTACTAATTCGAGTTGCCAGTTCCTGTAATTCCGGTTTTTTAACCAGCGGAAATACACCCACTTGAATAGGTGCTAGTTTGGGATGCATTTTTAGCACCACCCTAGAATCACCGTCCACTTCTTCTTTTCGGTACGCATCCGAAAGTACCATAAGGGTACATCGGTCTAGTCCAATGGAGGTTTCAATCACATAGGGAATGTAACGCTTGTTTTGCGCTTGATCGAAATATTCCATTTTCTTACCAGAATACTCTTGATGTTGGGTCAAATCAAAATCCGATCGGTTATGGATTCCCTCCACTTCTTGCCAACCAATAGGAAATTGGTATTGCACATCGGCCGCAGCACGAGCATAATGGGCTAATTTATCGGGTGGATGTGGGGAAAAACGAAGGTTTTTTGATCGAATTCCCATACTCTTATGCCAGTCTAGACGCTTCTCAAGCCACATTTCATACGCCTTCTCGTCGGTACCTGGCTCTACAAAATATTGCATTTCCATCTGTTCAAACTCTCGCATACGAAATACGAATTGTCGTGCCACCACTTCGTTTCTAAATGCCTTACCCGTCTGTGCTATCCCAAAAGGTACTTTTACTCGGGTAGAATCAAGTACATTCTTGTAGTTTACAAAAATACCTTGGGCCGTCTCTGGTCGTAAATACACCGCATCATCTTCAGAAGCAGTCGCCCCAAAGGCCGTTTTAAACATGAGGTTGAATTGTCTGACTTGTGTCCAATCAAAGGCACCCGAATCAGGTGACTTAATTTCGTTTTCTATAATGATATCATAGAGATCTTCGGTCAAGCTCTTTCGAGTCCCTGCCGTATCCAATTGCTGTTGGATTTGTTGTGCCTTGTCAGTTTTACCGTCTTTTTCAAGCTTAAAAATATATTGCTCAATGAGCATATCCGCCCTATAACGGCGCTTGGACTGCTTATCATCTATCATGGGGTCGTTGAACCCTGCAACGTGACCACTGGCTTCCCACACTTTAGGGTGCATAAATATTGCGGCATCCACTCCCACAATATTTTCGTGGCGTCGCGTCATTTCCTTCCACCAGGCATTACGGATATTTCGCTTGAGTTCAACACCTAAAGGTCCGTAATCATACACCGCACTTAAGCCGCCATATATTTCCGAGGATTGAAAAATAAACCCTCGTGCTTTGGCTAAGGACACAATGGTATCTAAACTATCTACATTCGACATCGTACTACATTTATTGTTGATGATTGAACTTCGAGAAAGATACCAATTCTATTTGGCTATTTTAGAACCCTTTTTTGTTTAAAAATACTATTTTACCAACTCGGTCCACAGCTAGGTAATGACGAGGCTCATTAACTGTGTTCACACACTCAATACTCTCATCTTTCACTCATTCTAAGGAAAATATGAACGTAGGAATACTAGGCGCTACAGGTGCCGTTGGTCAAAAATTTATTCGTCTTTTAGCACATCACCCATGGTTTACTATCACTGCATTAGGAGCTTCTGAACGTTCTGCAGGTAAACCCTATGCTGACGCTGTGAATTGGATTGAAGATGTTCCCCTGCCCGATCAAATAGCTCATTTAACGGTTAAACATTGTACACCTGATGCCCTAGGCCCTGTTGATTTTGTATTTTCTGGGCTGGACTCAAGTGTAGCAACAGAAATTGAAGCCAGCTTTGCTAAAGCAGGTATTCCAGTAATTTCTAACGCCAAAAATTATCGTCAAGACCCCAAAGTACCCTTATTAATTCCAGAGGTAAATCCCGATCACATCTCACTCATATCACATCAAGACTTTAGCCAGGATGGATCCGGGTGGATTGTAACCAATCCGAACTGTGTGGCTGTACCGCTTTCACTCGCACTCAAACCCTTACATGACCAGTTTGGTCTCGAAAATCTTTCTGTAACCACTTTACAGGCGCTATCTGGCGCTGGTTACCCTGGAGTGCCTAGTTTAGAAATTCTTGCCAATGTCATTCCATTCATATCAGGTGAAGAACCAAAAATTGCCCCTGAAACCCAAAAAATATTGGGAACCTTAAATGCAACGCAAATTGATAAGCCTTCATTTACGGTGGATGCCACTTGTACGCGGGTTCATACACTTAATGGACATATGGCAGCAGTTAGTTGTAGATTTTCTACTAAACCCAATTCAGTAGAAGAAGTCATTCAAACCCTAAAGGCATATCCAAACCCCATTGCAGAGCTTGACTTACCCACCTCTCCTGCTCAACTATATCATCTGCACGAACAACAGAACTATCCTCAACCCCGACTCCACGCTGACCGCGATAAAGGAATGAGTTTACATATAGGGCGAATACGTGAAGGTGATTTCTTTCACATTAATTTCGTATGTATGGCCCACAATACCATTCGCGGTGCCGCTGGTGGGGCTATTCTAAATGCAGAACTACTGCATAAAAAAGGCTTTCTAAACTAAGTGTCTGGCTGAATTACCTTTTCACCGAGTTAATGAGACCCTCGCGGATTATTTTTCACAATCCTTTAGGATAACCGGTACCTTTCATCTAGTTCTTTTAGCTTTAATTCGGAAAGTTCCAAATTGAGCTGAGAAACCATGCTAGCTAGAGCGGGTCTATTCCCTCGTTTAAAGGAAAAAACACGCTGTGTCAAATCATTACCTGGAATTGCTTCTAATATTTTCCCACTCTGAGCAAAGATAAATAGGCGGGTGCGAAACCATCCGATTTTTAACTCTACTGTATCTATATCCTTAAGCACCAAAAAATGCGTCTTTACAGACGATTTATACGCCTCTACTAGTGAGTCCTTTACTTGAAACTCAAGATATATACCATCTTGCTCTAAACGCATTATGCCCTCAACTTTCATAAAGCCGCCATGCACACCGTCGATATAAAATGGGATGTTTTTCATGGTTCAAATATACTCGAAAAAAAAATTAAGTTTTCGTGTAAGTAGTTCCTCTTTGAATGCTCTTATAGAATAAATACTAAAATGAACAGCCCAGATGGGTCTTGATTTATTTTCAACAGTTTGGCATTACAATGTATTAGGGTTTACTCCAAACACAACATGTTATTTATTGTCCTTAGGATGTTCAGGGTGGGAACTCTGTTCATCTTTTTATCATCAATTATCCTGTTTATACATGGTCAGAAGAGAGACGCCTTGAATGGGGGGTACCATGGTAGCATCAGGGGGTACGATCATGGGCCCTCCATTCCTGTGCGCACTTTCTTCATTTACATAGGAAAAAAATACAGGTAGCATGGCAAAAAAATGCAGCGTTAGTTACCCATGCGCCCCTCCGACTTTGCGGGTGAATTCATCCATTCGCTTAGTGGAGGGGTTGTGGTATGGGATATTATTACACAATGTAGTAATCCTCTTGTTAATGAGTTTGTGCTCGTCTAATTCTTTACAAGCACAAATCTTTACTGATGACTTTGAAGACGGGCGCTTCGATCAAGGAGCGCTTTGGTACGGTGATACAAGCCTAGTCAAACACAGCCTAGTGGATGGTATTAGCCTACTCCAGTCCAATGCTAGGGAACGTGGCAGTTTTCGCCTGTGGTCACCATTGCAGCTCGAATCCTTACATGAACCAGAAAAAAAATATTCATGGGAGGGTTATTTCCGGATACGAGGCGCCGCTCCTTCCCGGCAAAACAGACTCGATCTATTGTTTAGTATGACAAGCACTTTAGACTCCTCTCAATTGCCGCCCATTGACTCCTTATTTTACGGTGATGCATGGAACGGATATGGGCTGCAAATTGGGGAAACAGGAGACGATTCCTTACGATTTATTCGTTGGGACGAGGGTGAGGCCACCATTGTGGGAACCTATGATCTACTGATTGAAGCCGGGACCGGGTATCACTATCGTATGGAATGGTACGCCGATAGTCTTTGGAGCCTGGTGGTAGAGGAGGGCTATCCAAACTCATTCAACTATTTAGCTCAAGATGGGGAGCATTTTATTGATCGTACGCATCCCGTAATTGGATATGCTGGGGTAATCATTAGTTGCACTTCTACTCGATTGGATGATTTTTTCCTAGATTTTAAATTAGATCCAAACATTCCTCCTCCACCCCCCTTCTATTTGAAATCTTATGATTTTGTGGACTCTAAGCACATTCGCCTGGTTTTTTCCGACGACATAAATTCGGACCAACTCGAAGCTTCAGATTTTATGATTCAATCTTTTCAAACAGGATCTAGCCAGAACATAACTGGCCAATCACAACCGCAACTCACTCAAAGAGCCACATCTTGGACTCTGAGTGGTCCTGATGGCCTTGTAGTTGAGTGGCCTAATGAGTTGAAATATCTCCGTTATACCTTAACTATTCCTATGATTTTTTCCACCGATGGCCGAGCACTTGAATCACCACTACTAAATTTTATCGCATTAACTAAACCACCCGATCCTGATTCGTTATTTATTAGCGAATTTTTAGCCAACCCTAGCTCTGAGAGTAATTGGCCTGAATATATCGAAGTCTATAATCGAAGTCGTTCAGCCATAGATATAAGCTCGAGTTATTTGGGTGATGCGAGTAGAGCCCAACGGCTAGATTCAACTTTTCAGTCCTTTGATTCGTTGTTTTTTGAACCTGTTATTATTGATCCAGAGTCTTATATGGTGTTTTCAATAGATCCTGATCCACTAAAAAAATGGAATCCAGACGGGCAAATCCTATTTATAGATCTACCCTACTTAAACAATGCTTCCGATGTAATTCGTTGGACTTGGGGGGCTGAAGTTGATTCTTCAGAAGCTTTACCTATTCTATTGGATGAACTTGAATATAGCTCGGAATGGTTAGCAGATGGGATCTCCATCGAACGAAGAGTATGGGATAAACCAACAAACGATCAACGTAATTGGGGCCCATCCAAGGGTGTTTTATCGGATGACATGCGTTCCCATGTTGCTTCAACTACCATAAGGCCAGGTAGCCAAGTCCAATTATCTAGTATATCTGGTTCAATAACAGGATATGGCACTCCGGGATTACCCAATTCCGTGGAACGAGATACTATAGCTCCCCTACTCACCGATTTTTCGTTTGTAAATCAGAACCAACTCATGCTCCGATTTGACGAAACTGTAGTTGAAAAGAGTCTTAGTATAAGGCTTGGCCGTGATAGTTTATTTTTTCGTCCGGTACAAGCTCATTTATTGGAAAATGAAGGGCATAGTCAACTTTTCTACCTGCAATTATTGGAGCCACTCATTGCTGAAGAAAGGGTGTTTCTTCATGTTGAAAATGCAAGTGATTGGTTCGGAAATACACAAACACAACCCATTCGCTGGGTGCAATATCTGCCAAAAGACAGTCTTCTGGAAGGGGAAGTCGTCATTAATGAACTTCTTATTCAGCCCAATGAGCTGTGGCCTTATGAGTACATTGAATTGTATAATAACAGCTCAAAATATGTGCATTTAGATGGTTGGACTCTGCGTGATAGAACGGCTTCCACCTGGTCTTTTCCAGAAGATTTAGTTCTCTATCCCAATGAATTTCTTGTGTTGACTTCGGATAAATACCCTATTCCAAGCCTTAATAACGATAGTGATGAACTTGTATTAAGCAATGCAGATGGCACGCTGATTGATTCTCTGAACTATGATAGGGATTGGTTTCATTTTGATCTTCATTTCGCACAGAATTGGGGCACGGGACGCTCATTAGAGCGAAAATACCCTTCAAAGCCAACCAATGACCCTAATAACTGGCATTTTCATCGTTCTGCAGATCAAGGCAGTCCTAGCAAACCAAATCCTCTGGTTCATGCTCATACACCCACTACTCTTTTAGCTGCTAAGATTCACTCATCAAACAGATGGACCTTACAAAAAGTCGCACAAGAAAACTTATACATTCATATTCAACTCTCAGAGTTCATTCCTAACCAAAAAACATGGCGCCTGTTTATCGAGCTAGATGGACTTCAATTTGATTTAGTATTAGATACCTTGTCGAGTCTAGCGGATCGTCCCCATCTTTTCCCACACCACTTTTTTATATGGAAGTTTGCAGAGGAAAAATCACAAACCCTTGAGCAATTGAGCCAAGCAGGGAATTGGACGTTATTTATGACCGATTTTATGGTCTTAGATGAAGATGGGCAAAATCAAACCATACCCTCATTATCCATTCCCCTAGCATTTCCACCTAAAGTCGGAAGCTTAGGCTTTCATGAAATAATGTTTGACCCACTGGCCGATTTGAATGATTTTGAACCTAACGGGGTGGAATACATAGAACTATGGAACCAGGACAACGTAACCCTTTCTCTAGATAGATTAACTCTTGGTTCTGCGGTGCTAGAAGATGGACAACGGTCCCTAACCAGTTTTTTTAGTACTCGATTTAAGTGGGTGGAGCCCGATCAAGCGGTTTTGTTGGTCGCCAACCCAAGCCTTGTTTCTTTACAGGAACATCCCATCCAAAACCGCCATCAAATTCCCCTGTCGAATGAACAATCCGTGCTAATGAGTCAAGGCATGCAATTTGGTTTGAAGAAAGAATCCGATCAACGTTTCTTACTTTTAGATAGCCTAGTAATTGATAGCATTTTTTATCATCAGGAATGGCATAATCCAAACTTGTATGACACCAAAGGAATTGCGTTAGAGCGTATAGATAAGAATCCATCGCAGCGAAGTTCTCGCAATTGGAGTAGTTCGGTTGATCCCAGTGGCGGAACCCCACATACATTAAATAGCATAGAACAGCTAAAACAACCCGCTGGGCCACCTACCCCAACGGTTTATTTTGAGCCTAATCCTTTTTCCCCGGATTTTGATGGGCATGAGGATGTGACGTATTTACACTACCAGTATACCTCACCGGATTTCCTAATTCGGATTTGGATATTTGATCGTTATGGTCGGCAAATTGTTCAACTAAGCAAGGGGCATGCTGCCGGAACCAGAGGAGCACTAATGTGGGATGGGTTAAATGAGAATGGCCAAAAAGTGCCTATTGGGCGGTACATTGCCTATATAGTAGCAAGTGATGCCGCGGGGCGTTCCGTACAACGCCACAAAACGACCGTAGTTGTTGCGCGTTAGGCGCAGTTACTACTACACTAAGTCGATGAGTACTTCCTCTAAATCTTCGTATATATATGTAAACCCCATGGACTCCAACACTCCTGCCTTCATCCTTATACTGTCCAAAATTGGTTGAGCACCCTCCCCAAAAAGAAGTTTTAAAGCAAAACTTGGAACCGTAAATAGATTTGGGCGATGCATAGTTTTAGCCAACACCTGCGTAAACACATCCATGGTTACAGGTTCAGGAGCACACATATTCACTGGCCCTTGAATACCATCCTCTTCTAAAAGATGAATGATAGCACGGGTTAAATCGCGTAGATGAATCCAACTCATGAATTGAGTTCCAGGTCCAATAGACCCACCTAAACCTAATCGAAAAGGGGTAAGCATATTCTTTAGTGCGCCACCATCGTTACCCAAAACAATTCCAATACGAGGATGAACCACTCGTATTCCCAACTCTTTGGCTTCTTGTGCCTCTTTTTCCCAATCAACGCAAACCTTAGCCAAAAAATCGTCCCCAGGTGAATCCTCCTCAGCGCGCCAGTTTATTCCAGAATTCCCATAATAACCAGATGCGGAAGCGGAAATAAATACCTTAGGCTTATTTGTTGACACCGTCATTGCTTTGACAAGTTTTCGAGTAGAATGGATGCGGGAATCATAAATTTTTTTCTTCACCTCCTCATTCCATCGGCCACCTATTACCGGCTCTCCAGCCAAATGAATAACAGCGTCAGCCTCATCCATAATTATATTCAAGGAATCATCCCAGGATACATAACGTAAATTTTTAGCTTTATCAGCTCCATATTTGGTTGGGTTTCTTGTGATTAGTGTAAGCTCATAATCCTTCTGTAGAAGTTGTATGCAAATATCCGAACCAATAAATCCAGTACCACCACTCACTACTATTTTTTTCATCCTATTCCCTTATGCTTTTCGTAGGCTATTGCACAAACAAAGTAATTTGGCAAGCTAATCTGTACTTGCTTGAGCCTTGTTATTTTTTGTTTGTTCATATAATCACCGGTTTAATTTGTGTTATTCGATTCGGTGTTCCAATTTTTATGTTGAAATTCGACTAACTAGATCCAACATAAAACTAAACAGTTTCGACGTACACCTATCCATACTAAAATATGCCAGATAATACCAAACACATTATCGCAAACATAGTATATTTCGATTTAGAAACTAAAAATTCTTCAATTCCATTCTGCTGTGAATCTTTCATTTTCATTACATATGGGCGTGCGAATCTTTGTGGGAACCATATTTATACTATCCAGTATCGGCAAATTCATCGACAGTAGTGATGCTCAATATTTAGTTGAGTTACTGAGCATGAATATTTATTGGCTCATTGAGTATAAAGGAATTATTGTTCTTAGCATAACAATCCTTGAGTTAGCCCTTGGTATTCTATTACTATTGAACCGTTACACTTTTTGGTCCTATCTCGCATCTGCACTCTTAATTTTATCGCTATCCTCTGTTCTCTTGTTTTTTAAATTCCAAGGAACTCAGGTAGCAGCTTGTGGGTGTTTTGGTGCATTTGATTTACTTTCTGGCCCCAATGCTACCCTTGCAAAAAATGGAGTTTTGATGATTTTAATCATGTATGGTATCTACGCAAATACCAAACATACAAAAGCCCAATCAGTCAATTAAAATATAAATCGAATGTAAACGTACGCAGCTGGAGCAGCTAGTAATAAAGCATCAAACCGATCAAAAAATCCTCCATGCCCAGGAATTAGAGCCGAGGAATCCTTTGCATTCGCTTTTCTTTTGATTTTGCTTTCTAGTAAATCTCCAATGGGACCGAAGGTTGCTGCCAATATTGCCATTGGAAGTAATTCTAGAAGCGTTAAGGGCTTATCAAAAGGCATCACAAAATAAACTAAGAGCATACCTATCACACTTCCTAGATACCCAAATGCTAAGCCCTCCCAAGTTTTGTTAGGGCTTATTGCGGCAGCCAAAGGACGCTTGCCAAATGCTTTGCCACCAAAATAAGCCAAACTATCTGCTCCCCAAACCATGAATACCAACATAATTGTTAGAATAAATCCATCCACTTTTGTCCCAAAGTCGTCAATCAATATTAGACTGAGCATACCAAGGGGTGCATAGAGCCCAGCAAAAAAGGTTGAACTTAGCTTTGGGATACTAGCGGAAGAAGTACTGAATGTTTGCCTTGAAACAAACAGTAGAAAAAGAAGCAACCCAATCTCAAAGACGTATGGGAGTTCTGTTGATAATAAAACCCACAACCCAAACGAATAAGGGAAAATTGAGTCGCTGGGAGTCAATGCCCCATCCAATAGTCTAATCAATTCAAATTGGATGAGCAGCGTAATTCCTATGATCATTGTTTTGAAGTACCACCCTCCCAACCACGCCATACATACAAAAAGAATAGCAGCAGGTAAGGCTACTAGAATTCGTTTGAGTGAATTACTCATTTTACTCGTTTTCTAGATCAGTTTGGCTGGAATGATCAGCAGCCTTCTTTGTTGGATCACTTTCATCATCGAGCTGCTCGTCCTCAAATGCATCATCCAGATTTGCTTCTGGAATACTCTCTAGTAAATCAATAGCCTGTTCAGCGTATTCATTTGGTACATATAAATACATGAGTGCCATTTCGCCAACCACTAAACTATAAGCTGTATCACGTTTTGAAAGAATCTGTGAAGGAACATCTTGATCCGTTAGGAAGTTATGGGCTAGGTTCACCTCAAATTCCTGAGTGCTTTCTAAAATACACGTCCAATCTTGTATCGCGTTGGGTTTGGGGTTGGTAAACATGGAATACTCCGCTAGTTATTCGGGGGTATTTGGTAATGACGAAGGTGTGCTTGCCAAATATCGTTTATGTAAGATACTTAATAGCGTAATCAGTAACACAACTCCAAACAAAATCCCCGCCCATGGTAAATCTGTCTCAGCAGTAAGTTCTTGATCCAGCATTTCAGGGTAGATAGTACTAAAAATAACCTGACCACCATTATTCACTAAATGGGCTACCATTGCAGGAATAAGGCTATTTGACACATAGGTTATGTAAGCGAATAACATACCAAGGGCTGCGAGTGGTAAAATCCGAGTGATTTGCAGATGATAAGCACCAAAGATAAGACCTGATATAATAATAGCGGCCCATATACCCCACGATTTTTCTAACGACCGCTGAACATATCCACGGTACATTATCTCCTCACAAACAGAAGGGACCAGTCCAATATGAAAAAGGCCCATCCATAAGATATTTTCCGAGCCTAATAATTTAGCGATCATCTCGTCCATGCTTTGTTGCATTTCGGCCATCCAATCTGGTACCGGTAAAAAAGCGTTCAGCCATCCTAGGAAAATAACTGTTGGATAAGCAACTACTGTTAACACAATAGCCCATAAAATATACTTATGAGTATCAGAATTCATTTGTAACCGCAAGAAGCGCCTTCTAGCTCCAGGCTCAGCTGCCAAACGGGTTACCAACAAAGATCCTAGTGCAAATACGGTTATTTGACCGGTCGTATTAATCCAAAAAAAGACCGTTGTTCGCTCACTAAGTACCTGCATTAGAGCCTCTATATTGGTAGGATCGTCCACCAGAAAAACTGCAGCAACGACCCCAACTATACCCCCCACTACGTTAAAAGCAATAAGGGCAAGAAAGACCCAAATAATCGCCATTACACCAAGATTAAACCCATGGCGCTCATACCAAGATCCATTGGTATTATTAGAGATGGTTGTGTGGTATTCTAACATGACAAGGGAAAAAGTTAAAAGTAAAGAGCCGACCCAATGAGCCAGCTCTTGTAGATAAACAAAAAAAGACCAGCGCGTTACTCTTCTTCTTTGGCAAATATTTTAGCGCTGATAATACCAGAAATTAAGTTGATAATACTTAAACTAACGAATCCAATAACGAATTGTAAGAGTATAGCATTCATTGAGCCTGGTTCAGGACTAAGAGATAGTGCTTGATCAATTTGATCTTGGGTTAATCCCTGGGTTTCTAAGTTAGCAATGGTAGATTGCATGAGTGCTTCATTCATCCCTGTATCGATGATTTCTGTCCAAAATAAAGAGATTGCTGTTCCAACGATTAGAGTAACTAATCCAGCTAAAAATCCTAATAATGCTCCTTTTCCAATAGGATATGTAAGATTAAATCCTTTTGCATACATGTGATTTGCAATCACCCCAGCAATAGATGAAACTAAACAGGCGCTAATCCATAGGCCTTGCCCTGCTCCAGTAGACCCCCTAATAGTTAGATAGGCACTCGCTAATCCTATTATGGAGTTTACAATAGCGGTAATTAATCCCGCTGTGATAACAGCATTCCAGTAACTTGGCATGCCATGATGTGTGGTTTCAGTAGTCATTTAATTGATATTTGTGATTAGTGTATGTAGTTAATTTACATTCTTGATTTAGTTTCAATGGCTAAGGCACTCTTTCGTCCAACATTAGTCCCACTGAACTCCCTCTGAAACTCCCTCTGAACACATATAAAATCAGTTATTTATACGTAATAATTTATCTAAAGTTACACGTTTTTCGAAAAACTTTCCCTAGAGCTTATTAGTACAGAGGCCATAAGCCCAAAACAAGCACCTAATAATAATCGGGAATAGTGAGTATTTGTCCAAACATCCAATGCGTTAAATAACACATCAATACCAGTTAGCCCTAGAAATAAAAGGAACAAGCGCAATGCTAGCTCACTTGCTGGCCAAATTTCAAACTTTGCGGTTAAACCTTTCGCCCAAAATCCAAGAGCAAAGGCACCATATATGCCTATACATCGGGAACATACCGCCATCTGGGCGTCCATAAAATCAAATGAACGAGTTGGATCCTGATGACATACCCAAGAAAAAAATGAATAATGCCAATGAAAAGGGGCTAAAAAATCATCGGCATACCATCCAGGGCCCAAGGCAAGTATCGCTAGAAGACTACTACCAATTAACAGTAGGAGATTAGCTCTACTAGAAATTTCGGACTGTGCGGTAAGTTGTACCATTTCAAAGGGCTTCGAGTAAATATTTAGGTGCCCGACATGGTTTTCTAGTAACCGAATTCATGAACACCAAACTCACCTCTCCTAATGCACAAAGCTGATCTCGTTCTTGGGCTATCACCTCATAATAGGTAACCAACTTAACGGAGGGCACCGTATATACATGCACCTTAACGAGGATTTCTTCATCGTAGTAAAGCGGATGCTTATAATCAATTTCGGAGTGTATCACCGGCAACATAATCCCATCCTTTTCCATGGTGCTATAATGCACACCCATGCTTCGAATCATTTCGGTGCGGGCTTCTTCAAAATACTCTAAGTAACGCCCATAATATACATAGCCCATCTTATCCGTTTCACTATACCTACTTCGTAATCGATGTTCGAAGCTGAGAATGGGTAAGCCGTCAGGGAATTGGACCATGATCGTTTATTTATAACGTCCCATCGCCGAATACTTGGCTATCCTTTGTTCGATAAGTTTTTCCGAGTTTTGTTTGGATAGTGATGATAAACTTTTAAGCACCTGTTTTTTTATTGCATTAGCCGCAGCATCATAATCTCGATGCGCACCCGCTAGAGGCTCCTTGATCACTCCATCAATAATACCCATTTCCAACAAATCAGGGGCCGTCAACTTTAAAGCAGAAGCGGCTTGTTCCTTATAATCCCAGGTTTTCCAAAGAATAGAAGAACAAGATTCCGGTGAAATGACAGAGTACCAAGTATTTTCCATCAT
>CALKOA010000110.1 GCA_938091655.1 uncultured Balneolaceae bacterium
TATGCTATGTATCAAAAGTCTCATAATTGTTGCTTCTTAGATCCGAATGTCAACATAATATTTGGTCAAGAATTTTTGGAAATCATCGGGTAATTTAAAATTTATTCACACTTACTACATCTTTTTTAACATCTTTATCTACGTGTCTTCGAACTTGCTCTAAATATTTTACACGTTTTTTATTTGAGATAAAGGGTACACTCCAAAATTGTGTAGTTTTTGTTTTAAACCACCCAAATACAAAAGAATAAACACCCATCTCTAACCGTAATCTAACAGAATTAAGATACAAGGTGAGTACAGGTAACCTCGGGGAGCCGTGGGTTAAATAAGTGCGAACTTTTTTATCCCCTAATAGAGGCATAGGGATACCATAGGTCTGAGTTAATGGCATAAATTTATAAGCAAAACCTGGTGAGAAAACCTGATCAAAAAAACCTTCCAGTAATGGAGTGCACCGAAACCACCAAACTGGCGAAATAAAGTAAATACGATCCGATTTCTTGACTAAATCTTGGTATTTTTTAACATCTTCTTGATTTTTATACCATCTCGATGGTGAAAATTTATCTTCGTATAAATCAATAACCTCATATTCTTGTGACCAGTAATCGAAGCGTTTTGTTATCGTTTTAAGGATACCATTGTAGCAAAAGGATGCTTTATCAGGATGGCCTATAATTATAAGATTCATATAAAAAGCTATGATTGAACATTAAAGTATCTAGAGATCTTTTTCTTAGCCAAAGACTATTACATAAACTTTAGAAGCAATTATTAGTTCCATCAATAATCAGTAATATCATTAAACAATAAAAATAAGTCTGTTATATGCAACTGCAGTTTTATGAGAAATTATTTCTCCTACTTTACAAGAGTCATTGTCTTACTTAATTGGAGCCCGTCTACTCTTAACCAATAAGTATAAATTCCACTTGATAATCCTGAAGCATCAAAATTGATAGTATAATTTCCAGATTGCTGTACTCTATTCACTAATGTTGATACAGCTTGTCCAATACTGTTTGTTACTACAAGTTCAATATGTGAAGGTTTATCGACTGTATATGAGATGGTTGTTGATGGGTTAAATGGATTTGGATAGTTCTGGTGCAATCTAAATGATTGTGATTTTTTGCTACCTACTTCAGAATTTGTTACTTCTTTGTTTCTGAAATCTGCAACAATAGGTAGATGATCAGATGCTTCATAGGTATCATTTCTTTGTAAAAACGTAGTATCAAGAAATTCTTGGGGTAATGTTTTACTATGCAAGGAAAAATTAGTTCCTAACTCTAAAACTGAACCCGAATACACTATATAATCTAATCTTCCTGCTCCAAAAGAAGAATTTTCATTATACCAAGTAAATGTTGTAGGCATTCCAGGATTAAAGGGCTTTACATCTTCTAATGCTGTTCCATCCCAGTCTGGTGAAAAATCTTGGCCATATTCAATTTCATTTATGATATCTCCTGTAAGCATTGTCTTGACCTGCTGATTTAGACCTACTAGGTTCATATCGCCAACAATTACTATGGGAGTATTTTCAGCTATATCAAATTCTCCACCATCTTTAGATTCTCTTAAAAATGCCATAAATGCATCTATTTCATCTTGACGACCTTGATCGTTTGAACAACAAGGTGGATGTGCAACAATCACCAATACATTTTGGAAAGACATATTATCGATTTTGACTAAATAAGCTGCATTACCTTTTATCGCTTTTTGCTTAAGAATAGGATAGCGACTTACCAATAAATTATCATTTCCCACATCACCGCTGTACCATTGACCCCCTAAAAATTCTTTTATAAGGGTTGCCGCATCTGCACCAGAATTATCATATACCTCTTGAAGTCCAATTATATCTGGTTCGATAAATTGGAATATGCGCTGAAAACTATCTCTATCCTCAAGATTGAATAAGTAATCTCGGTATACATTATAGGATAAAAATCGTAAATCGAAATCAGTCTCTCTATCTAAATGTATAGATGAATTAAAGGCTGATTTACCATTCTTAAAAGTGTATGAAAAACTCGAAGGGTCATCAGGTGCTAAATCACCACCAGACACTTGAGTTCTAAAAAAAAATGCAAGAGTATCAGAGCTAAATAACTTTTTTCCATTTATCTCTGAATTCTTATCCATTTTTATTTCAAAGAAATCAGACGTAACTGTAGGCGCAGACACTAAGCCTACATCATAGGAGCTAATTGAAGCCACTCCATCCAAATAAACACCTCCTTCTCGATCACCAAAACTAAATTCGAATTCATAACCGATACCCTCTAGTTCTACGCCTGTATTGCTATTATTATCCGTATCTATCAAAAGACTCAAATCATTGAATTGTTGGAGTAGAATTTCTGAATTCAATCGTAGAAGAAAATAAATGAATCTATCATCATCATAAATTTTTACACTTTTGATGTCTAACTCTCCACTTCCAAAATCTCCCGTGCTCTCTTGGGTATATTCCGCAATATCATCCCAATCTGACATATTTTCATCAACTAATATAGTCTGAGCAACTACTTGTTGCGCATAAAACAGTATTAGGAACATGTACATACAACTACTAATATTATAATTGCTAAAAAATCTCATCTCTACCCTTTTTTATTCTCCATCTAAGGAAAATAACGCAATTAATGGTTATCCTTTAATCCTTAATTACTTAACAATTGTTAAATCATACATCGAATGTATATAATAAGTCATAATTTTCTCGTTTATTCGGTTTTAATATTGATAATGGGCAGTTGCTCCAATGCGCCACAGGACCCTTGGACTATCTTAGAACCATTACCCTTAGACCCCGCCATTGAGGCGCAAATCGATGAGATACTACCCAAACTCACTCTAGAACAAAAGGTCGGGCAAATTATTCAAGCCGACAATTCATCAGTTACTCCCGAAGAGGTGAAAAAATATAGGTTAGGCTCGGTGTTAAGTGGTGGGAATTCCGCACCAGGTCCGCTTCCCTACGCTAATGCCAACACTTGGGTTGAAATGGCAGATGCATACTTCGAGGCCTCCATCGACACCCAAGGTGTTGAGATAGCTATACCTATTATATTAGGTATAGACGCGGTTCATGGGCATGCAAACCTAAAAGGCGCAATTGTATTTCCTCATAACATCGGTTTAGGCGCGACTCGCAATCCTGATTTAATCCAAAAAATCGCTCGCATCACCGCTCACGAGCTAACCGTTTCGGGTCATGATTGGACTTTTGCTCCTACGCTAGCCGTCCCGCAAGATCTTCGTTGGGGTCGCAGCTATGAAGGATTTTCCGAAGACCCAGCGATAGTACATTCGTATGGCAACCGAATTGTAATTGGCCTACAAGGTGCAGTCGGAACCGATGAATTTATGGGTCAAGGCACCGTTATCTCGAGTGCCAAACACTTCCTGGCGGATGGGGCTACCGAAAATGGGGTAGATCAAGGCGATGCTAAAATATCCGAAAAAGAACTCAGCGATGTCCATGCTGCAGGGTACTACAGTGCTATTCCCGCAGGTGTGCAAACGGTAATGGCCTCCTTCAACAGCTGGAACGGTCGAAAATTACATGGCGACAAAGAACTACTCACTGACGTACTAAAAGGTAAAATGGGGTTCAATGGTTTTGTTGTGGGCGATTGGAATGGACATGGTCAGGTGCCTGGATGCACCAACACCGACTGCGCACAATCCTTCAATGCCGGCGTGGATATGTTTATGGCACCCGACAGCTGGAGGGGCTTATACGAAAATACCTTGGCTCAGGTACAAGATGGCACCATAAGCATCGAACGACTCGACGATGCGGTTCGTAGAATCCTTCGCGTTAAATTAGCTTCTGGTATTTTTGAAAAAGGACTACCCAGTCAAAGAATGAATGCTGGCGATGAGTCGCAACTTGGCTTAGCCGAACACCGCGCCGTAGCTCGACAGGCAGTCAGAGAATCTATGGTATTACTAAAAAACAACAGCCAAACCTTACCACTAGACCCCGCTACAACCATTCTAGTGGTAGGAGATGGAGCCAACAGTATTTCCAAAGCCAGTGGAGGGTGGACACTCTCTTGGCAAGGAACCGGCCACTCAAACGACGAATTTCCCAATGGCGAATCCATCCTAGAGGGCATCCGCCAACTGGTTAGTGAAGCCGGCGGACGGGTTATCTACTCCGAGTCGGGCGAGGTACCGTCAACCGTAGATGCCGTAATAGCTGTCTATGGGGAGGATCCCTATGCTGAATTTCAAGGAGACCGGGAACACTTAGATTTTGAACCCAACGGGTTCGATGTGAGTCTATTAGCCGAATACCAGTCACAAGATATCCCAGTAGTATCGGTGTTCCTGTCTGGCCGCCCAATGTGGACCAATCCAGAAATTAACCACTCCGATGCTTTTGTGGCAGCTTGGTTGCCAGGCAGCGAAGGTG
>CALKOA010000111.1 GCA_938091655.1 uncultured Balneolaceae bacterium
GCTTTCTGTACTCACCTATATAAGTGTTTCGGGTATTACCCTTGGAGCGGCCTTACTGATTAGTGTGTTATCCATTTTTAATGGGTTTTTTACCGTAATACAGGGCTTTCTATTAGGGTATGATCCAGCTTTACGGGTCGAGAGCATCGGTGGGCCAGTGTTAGAATGGAACGACACATTGGAACAGCAACTCCAGGAAGACCCCAGGATTGTGGAATACACCCCTTTTGTAGAGGGGATGGCACTGTTGCGTACCCGCACCATTAATGGAGCGCAACCATATGAAAATAAGGTAATACAAATTAAAGGTATACCGACGGACCTAACTAGCGGCTTGAACCAGAACAACGCTATATCCATTAGCCCGGATCAAAACAGCTTTGTTGAAGCTAGTCCTGAAGAAATGAACAAGAGGGTCATGGCTTCAGATGATCAGCAAGCTTTTTTACAAAAACTACCCTTAAAAAGAGGTATCAAAGATTTAGGCGTATTGGATGGGCGTCCTGGAATACTCGTTCCTGAATATCTGCGGGCAGAATTACAGCTAGAAGTAGGAGATGAAGTAGTTTTATTAAGCGCGCGGCATATGCAAAAAGCGTTAACCCAAATAAGTATTCCTCGGACCATGATTTTTACGGTTAGGGGAGTGTATGAGCTTCCTTATGTCTCGTCTCCACCACCTATTTTATTGGATATTTCAGCGGCGCATAGGTTGTTTGTAACAAGGAATAGAATTTCAGGAGTGGATCTGTTACTGGAGAACATACTCCAAGCCGATGCCGTTAAAACAAGCTTAGCAAGCACTAATGATGAGTTTTTTGGCTCTGCCGTTGTACTTAAAACTTGGTATGATTTACAAAAACCCTTGTATGACGTCATGTATTTAGAAAAGTGGGGGGCATTTGTGGTGCTCATGATTATCATTTTGGTTGCAGCTCTTAATATTTTAGGATCTTTAAGTATGATCGTACTACAAAAGAAGCGGGATATTGGCGTATTACGCTCTTTGGGATTGACGGCCAAGCAAGTACAAGCCATATTCATACAGCAAGGATTAATTATTGGGATTATTGGAGCTTTTTTAGGGGCTTTACTCGGATTAAGTTTTTGTTATTTACAAGACACTTTTGGTCTATTAAAGCTCTCCTCAGCTTTTATTATAGACGCTTATCCGGTTGATATTCAATGGTTGGATGTTCTCTTGATTATGATGGGGACTCTTGGCCTGAGCGTATTAGCGAGTTGGATGCCGGCTCGTAACGCGGCTAATGTGCATCCTGCACGGGTTATCCGGTATGAGTAAGAGTAGTCTTGCAGACTAAGCCCGAAAAAGCTGAGGCTATGCAAAAAGCTGAGGCAAAAAGCTGTTCAAAAAACCCTGCGTAAAAAAGCCCAGGCAAAAAAAACTTAACAAACAGCCCTATCAAAAAACGGCACATAAAATTACCGTTCTTTTTCTGCTTAATTATTCGTTATAAATATCGGGTAAATCATTCTCATAAAGGACAACGTCTCCGGGCTTAATACGTTGCTTAAGCCTATCGTTAGCCTCGAATAGAGAATGAACCCGTTCCAAGCGCTCGGGATCGCCGCCTGCTTCTAGGTATCCTTCTTCAATCACTTTGCCTCTCTCTAAACCGACAATGTAGGCAAAGTCTAACTTGGCCGCAGCAATATGAGTTCCAAACTTATGATTTTCCTCTGCCTCCATATCACCCAATTCAACCATCCCGGGAGTAATAATAAAGCGCTGAGATGACCTAAAAGATCCCAGAATCTCCACAGCATTTTTAGCACCGATAGGGTTAGAGTTAAAGGCGTCGTCAATCATGAAATAATCGCCCACCGCTTTCAACTCCAAACGGTGTTGTACGGGTTCAATTTGAGTAGCGGCTAGTTGCATTGTGTTCATCCGAAGTCCTAGGTGATCACCCACACCTAACGCCAATAACAGGTTCTGTACATTATGTTTGCCTAAAAGTGGACACTGAATATCCCACGGTTCTGAGGAACTATCTCCGGAGTTTTTATGGAGTACAAAGCGTGTTCCTTCGGTAGAATAGTCCACTTCTGAGGCGCTTAAATGTAATTTCGAGTTGGTTTCACTTAAGGAAGAGAGACCAACGTGAATACGTTGGATATCAGTACGTTCGTTACCCATTTTTGATACAATGGGGTCATTTCCATTTAATACGGCCACGCCACCTTTTTTCAAACGATCCACTAAAGTGCCTTTTTCTTTAGCAATGACCTCTTGACTTCCAAAGGTTTCTAAGTGGGCTAGACCTACGTTAGATACTATGGAAATATCGGGTTGAGCAATGTCACAGAGTTCACCAATATTTCCGGCATAACGCGCACCCATTTCTAGAACCAAAATTTGATGATGTGCTTGTAAATCGTTGTTGATCACTTTGCAAATGCCCATAGGAGTATTAAAGCTTCCCGGAGTTACGCACACACTAAAGCGCTCCTTTAGCACATCCCTGAGCATAAATTTAACACTTGTTTTCCCATAGCTACCCGTTATGGCAATTACTTTCAGATGCGGTAATGAGGCTAGTTTTTTGCGAGCTTGACGTTTATATCCGTTTTGTATCTGTTGTTCAATGGGTGCGGTCAGATAACCAGCAAGGAGTAAAAAAAGAGGAATAAAAATGTATCCTAAAGCCAGACCTAAGGCCAGACTTGGGGCATCAAATTGTATGTTAGCGGCTCCTTGTAGTCTAGGATGCGCAAAGGCAGCGTTAAACCACCCACCAAAGCCTAAGTAAATCGCAAGAAGAGGAAGAAATACACTAGATAGCCCAAAAGGTAGAGACAAACGTTTAACTCGAGCAGTCCAAATCAACGGTTTTTTCACTTTTTTGGCTCGGAATGCTTTAATGGAACTTAAGTAGGTGATACCCCATGAAAAAAGGATGATAGCCTCAGCTGATAAACTCAGCCTCAGTTCGAACATCTCGGCTCCAAAGATGAGTAGCATGGTACTAATTAAGAAGTAAATCAAGCTTTTAGGAATAACTTTTTCGTCCCAATGCTCTTTGAGCCATCCTCGAAGTTCGTTTGTTTTATAACCCAATTGCTGAAAAACATGCAGATAATACAACCATCTGAAGTAGAGCACCCTTAGCATGATTAGGGTAAAAATCACTGCAAAACTATCTAAAAAAAGCAGGTAATGGGTATGTAGCATGAAAAAAATAATCAAGGAATGATGTCAATGGATAAAAGGTCTACTTCTCAACCCTGTTATCCGTCAAAGAGTTGATTCTGGTTAATAAATTCAAAGGTTAAAGATAGCTAAGAATAGGTGAAAATCTCGAGCAATTTGAATGAACTACTTGGGTTTGGATTGCCTCATGCTTTATTGGTCTCGACGTAGTTTTTAGCTTGTTTACTTGGGCATTCAAAAAAAAGGACCGTATATTTAACCCGAAAAAATAATACATGCCTAGCATGTTGTTCCATTCTCAAATAACTAATAAATAGAAAAACGGGTAATATGAAATTAATTATTCCAATGGCGGGTCGTGGAACAAGAGTTCGACCTCATTCTCACACAGTACCAAAGCCATTATTACCAGTAGCTGGAACCATGATCATAGAGCGGTTGGTAGAGACATTTATACGAACGATGGACCGAAATATTGAAGAGATTGTATACATATTAGGGCCAGATTTTGGAAATCCAATTAAAGAACCGCTACAAGAAATGAGTGCTCGGCATGGTGCAAAATGTACATTTAGAGTGCAAGAAGTAGCCTTGGGAACGGCGCACGCGGTGTATTGTGCTCAACAGGATTTAGAAGGAGAGGTAATTATAGCCTTTGCGGACACACTGTTTGATAGTAAAGAAACTTTTAATGTGGATGGAGCAGATAGCGTCATTTGGCTTAAAAAAGTAGAGGATCCTTCTCGATTTGGAGTGGCTGTATATGAGGGAGAGCAAATAACGGGCTTTGTGGAAAAACCTACTGAGTTTATATCGGATTTAGCCATTATAGGAGTGTATTATTTTAAAGACGGTGCTAAGTTAAAAGCGGAGCTTCAGTATGTTTTAGACAATGACATCAAAGGTCCAGGTGGAGAGTATTTCCTAACAGAAGCCTTAGATCGTATGATTCAGGATGGAAAACTATTTAAAACAGCAACGGTAGACGAGTGGTTAGATTGTGGAACATTACCGGCCTGGCTTGAAACCACCGGTATTATTGTAGAAAAAGAAGCGCAGAATTCAGCACAACAAATAGAGGAGTACGCTAAGGCAGGTACGACGATAATTCCGCCAGTTTATTTAGCTAAGAATATAAGCCTAGAGGGAGTGACGATTGGACCAAATGTAAGCGTTGAACAAGGCTGCGTTTTAAAGAATACCAAAATATCGAATTCAATTGTTCGAGATCATGCCACCTTACAAGGTTGTACTTTAGTGGGATCAACTGTAGGAGCACATGCACAGGTCTCGGAGGTAAATGGAGAAATACATGTGGGGGATCACTCTATAATTTCTGCACAATAACGGATGCTTCATATGTTTAGACTATGTGTTAGTCCCTTTATTTAGGTTTATGCTATGTCTCTGAGATAATAGTGGTAGGAAAATTAATTCTACTCCGAGCTCTAATACAGGTAATACCCCAAATAAACCTCTGATAAGGTCAAATAGAGCTAAGTAACAGAAAAAAATGTGGATGGGATAACAAAAGGCTGATTGACAAGGCGAACATCCTTATCTTTGGTTATGGAATTTCCTCATAACATACCCGCTGCACACCAAGAGCTTCTCAAAGAAATTAGCCTGCAAGCTCATCAATTAGGCCAGGACAGTTTCCTAGTTGGGGGATATGTTCGAGATTTTTATTTACACCGCCTACAAAATGATGTGGACATGGATGTGGTGACATTAGGCTCAGGGATTGCCCTTGCAGAAAGGGTGCACGAGTCTCTTCGCAGTAAAGGCATGAAAACAAGTTTTTCGTTTTTCAAGCAATTTGGCACCGCACAGGTTAAAACGCCTTCGGTAGAACTCGAATTTATTGGCGCTAGAAAAGAGAGTTATCGGAGTGAATCGAGAAAACCCTTGGTCGAAGACGGTAGTCTTGAAGATGATCAGAACCGGCGAGATTTCACCATAAATTCCTTGTATTGGGAGCTTAACATAGATCGGCTAGGCGTTCTGAATGATCCTTTTGGTGGTCTTTTCGATTTAAAAAAAGGGCTTATTCGAACACCTATTGAGCCGGAAAAAACCTTCAGTGATGATCCCCTCAGGATGATGCGTGCCGTCCGATTTGCCGCACAATTAGACTTTGAATTATGTCCTGAAACGAAAGCGGCTATGCAGAAAATGGCCAGCCGTTTAGAGATTGTGTCCAAAGAACGCATTCGGGATGAGCTGAATAAAATAGTGAATAGCCCTGTGCCATCGGTGGGCTTCGCGCTCTTATTTTCTACTGGTTTGTTGGCCCAGTTCTTCCCAGAAATGGTAGCACTTCATGGGGTAAAGGAGCGTAATGGATTACGTCACAAGGACAATTTTTGGCATACCCTACAAGTGTTGGACAACGTGGCTTCGGTAAGCGATTCGCTGTGGCTTAGATGGGCTGCTATCATGCATGATATTGCTAAACCCCCAACCCAACGCTTCGAGGACGATCACGGATGGACCTTTCACGGTCACGATGCCCTTGGTGCTAAATGGACACCGCGTATTTTTAGACGACTAGCACTGCCCATGGATGAGCGTATGCGTTACGTGCAGAAACTGGTTCGTTTGCATTTGCGACCGATTGCATTAGTATCAGATCATGTGAGTGATAGCGCAGTACGGCGTTTAATTTTTGAAGCAGACAATGATATTGAAGATTTGATGACTCTGTGTAGAGCGGATATCACGAGTAAAAACGAATTTAAAGTTCGAAAATTCATGAGGAATTTTGAGCGGGTAGAGAAAAAAATTATAGAAGTTGAAGAGAAAGATCGGATTCGAAACTGGAAAAATCCGTTAACCGGTCAGCAGATTATGGATGCCCTTGATATTCCTCCATCCAAACAAATTGGTATCATCAAAGATTATATCAAAGAAGCTATTTTAAATGGAGATATTCCCAATGAACACGATGCGGCTTTTTCGTATATGATGAATCATCACCAAGATTGGGTAGGACAGGAAGCATGAGTAGACGTTGGGTCACGCAGTCGTATGCGAAAATTAATTTAGGTCTTCATGTCTTAGAACGTCTACCTAACGGTTATCACAACCTAGAAACGGGTTTTTGTTTTATTGAGTGGAGTGACCGAATAGAAATGCGCCCCGCAGCGCAAATGGAACTTCACATGAGTGAGCCAACGATTCCGGTTGACGATTCGAATTTGATCGTGAAGGCCCTCCAGCTCCTTCAGGAGCACGCCGGCCTCCGTGACCAATACCATATTTCGGTGGATAAGCGCGTACCGGCCGGCGCCGGTCTCGGCGGCGGGAGTGCGAATGCGGCAGCGGTGTTGCGGATGGTGAATAAGGTGGCGAATTTGGGGTTGGCCGCCGTCGAGTTGGCCGAGGTGGGCCTTCGGATTGGAGCCGATGTTCCATTTTTTATCCATAACCACGTGGGTATTGGGCGGGGCTTGGGCCATAAGATTGAGATGTGTGATATTCAACCCGATGCTTGGATTGTTACGGTGTTTCCAAATGAGAGTAGCTCTACGGTAGAGGCTTACGAGCAGGTGTACCCAAACCCCGAACCTGACTTTAATTTAAAGAAGGTGCTTACTGAGGAAGAAATAGAAGAATGGCCTTTTCTCTTGATTAATGATCTGGAGCCTGGCGTGATCGCCCGTATTCCCCAAGTAGGGGATATGAAGGATCAGATGTTGGATTTTGGAGCCGAATTTGCAGGTATGAGCGGAAGTGGATCTAGTGTGTTTGGCTTGTTTCATCAAGATTTTGTAGCTACCGAAGCATATGAATCGTTTGTTCGCTTAGGCTATGCCGCTAATTTGACTCGCCCTAAATTCTTGCCCGATACGGGAGTGTATGAATTGGGATAAGCGGATGCTTGGACCCGAAAGGGATATTATATAGAAGGCTATTCTTAGTATTAATTATTGGATATAGCTCGGTAAAGAAGAAATTTTTCAAGTAAATTATCGGCACAAACGATACGCTCACTCACATGTAGGATTATGAATAAAACCAAGAATACTACTTCCTCAAATAAGAAAACGGGAATAAAAACGGCCAAAAAAAAGCCAGACGCTTCCAAGGCTACGGCCAAGCAGGCAGGTAAAAAAGCAGGTCCTAAGGTGTCTCCGACAAGCTCAAAGAAGCAGGAATTTACTACCAGATCAGGTTTGGATCGGGATTCTTTACGCGAAGATATTAAGCTGCATTTACGGCATACTTTAGCTAAGGATGAGTTTTCCCGAACCCCGTGGGATGAGTATAGAAGCGTGGTGCTTACTCTCATGGACCGGCTTCATGACAAATGGCTTTCTACCCAAGCTCATTATCATAAGACGGGCGTAAAGAGGGTGTACTATTTATCCATGGAGTATTTGATTGGCCGTTTATTGGATAATATTGTGGTGAATTTTGATGTACAACAGGAAGTGGCGGATGCTTGCGCCGATTTAGGGCTAGATTATGATGCCATTCGTAATTCTGAGTGGGATGCCGGTCTTGGGAATGGTGGTTTGGGCCGTTTAGCAGCCTGTTTCTTGGATTCAATGGCAACCCTTGGTATTCCAGCTATTGGCTATGGTCTGCGCTACGATTATGGGATTTTTTACCAAAAAGTGATTGACGGATTCCAGGTAGAAAAGCCAGATTTATGGTTGCGTTACGGAAACCCTTGGGATATTGTCCGGCCGAAAATTCAGTATCCGGTTCATTTTTACGGCCATCAAGGAATGCACAGCGCCTATAATGGACATATACAGTACAGTTGGGATCATACTAGCAAGGTTCTGGCTGTTGCCTACGATACGCCCATACCAGGTTATAATAATAATGTGGTGAATCAATTACGTCTATGGAAAGCGGAGTCGGATACGGCTTTAGATTTACAGAGTTTTAATCAAGGGCAGTATATTGATGCAGTTCGGGACAATCAGTTGGAACAAAACATCACCCGGGTGTTGTATCCAAATGACAAGGTTTTTGTGGGTCAAGAACTTCGATTAAAGCAGGAATACTTTTTGGTGGCGGCGTCTATGCAAGACATTATCCGTCGTTTTAAAAACCAAACAGACGATTGGGAAAAATTCCCAGAAAAAGTGGCCATTCAGTGTAATGACACTCATCCCAACTTAGCGATTCCTGAACTCATGCGTATTCTGTTGGATGAGGTAGATATGCCGTGGGAAAAAGCATGGGATATTACGGTAAAAACGATGGCCTATACCAATCATACCTTGCTGCCGGAGGCCTTAGAAAAATGGCCGGTATCACTTATGCGAGGATTGTTGCCTCGTCACTTAAATATTATTTATGAAATCAATCGGCGTTTCATGGATAAAATTAAGGGGACTTACGGAGAAGATCATGGCAAAATGTCTCGCTTGAGTATTGTAAGCGAGGGGGAAAATCCGGTCGTTCATATGGCGCATCTCGGTATAGTGGGCTCAACTAAAGTGAATGGGGTTGCGGCCTTACATTCTCGTTTGTTGGTAGAGAACATGTTCCGTGAGTTTAATGAATTGTATCCTGATAAGTTTACCAATAAGACGAACGGTATAACACCTAGAAGATGGTTAAAACAGTGTAATTTAGAACTGTCCGCATTAATTACAGAGAAAATTGGAGATGGCTGGATTACCGACTTAGATCAGCTGAAAAAGTTAGAGCCTTTTGCAGAGGATGCGAAATTCCAAAAACGCTTTAATCAGATTAAACATAATAATAAAAAAGTACTAGCGGAGATCATTTACGAGAATCAGGGTATTACGGTTGACCCAAATAGTATGTTCGACATCCAAATCAAACGTATTCACGAATACAAACGTCAGTTGATGGCGGCGCTTAATGTAATAACCCTGTATAATCGCCTGAAGGATAATCCGTCATTAGAAACCGTGTCTAGGACGGTTATTTTTGGTGGTAAAGCGGCTCCGGGATATACTATGGCCAAATTGCATATTAAGTTAATCAATGCCATTGGTGCTAAAATTAATGACGACCCAGAGACGTCAGATCGTTTGAAGTGTGTCTTCCTTGATAATTACCGTGTTACTTTGGCTGAATCTATGATTCCCGCTGCGGATGTGTCCGAGCAAATATCTACGGCAGGAATGGAAGCTTCTGGTACGGGTAATATGAAGTTTGCGCTGAATGGCGCACTCACTATTGGAACCTTGGATGGTGCCAATGTTGAAATTAAAGAGGAAGTAGGTGATGAGAATATATTTATATTCGGACTCACTGTAGAGCAGGTGGATGAGTTACGACGACAAGGTTATAATCCGTATTTATACTACCAATCAAACCCAGAATTAAAACGCGCTCTAGATCAAATAAGAGACGGATTTTTCTCGCCCGAAGAACCGGGTCTTTTTCAACCAATTATACAAGCACTGCTAGAACAAGGGGATTATTTCATGGTCTTGGCTGATTACGAAGCCTATGTGAAAAAGCAGGAAGAGTTAGAGCAGGTGTATAAAAATCAAAAAGAATGGACCAAAAAAGCTATTTACAACGTAGCCAGAGTCGGTAAATTCTCTTCTGATCGTACCATAAAAGATTACAATGATGAAATTTGGAAATCCGAAGAAGTAACACTCGAATCCTAAACCTTCTAATTTGGTGGGTAGAGTATGTTCGGTAATTTATTTATACCGAGCCATGCTCATTTATTCACCCCATCCACACAGCAAATTGCTGGCTACGATAGTGTGGCTGCCAGCGAAGGTGTAAGCTCGCCACTGGTCGATGTGTTTGTCCCTGTGGACAGCGTAACGGAAGGAGTGTTGGAATCCATTGAAACGACAGAGGGTTGGTGGGAATGGCTGGTTTCGCTTAAGAGCTTATTAAACATTCCTCTTTTTACCTTGGCAAACACCTCTATTACCTTAATGTCTTTAGTGGTATTCATTCTACTATTGACGATGTTTGTGGTGGGTGCTTCGTATCTAAAAAAGATTCTACGTGATCGAATACTTCCACGGTTTGTTCAAGACGAGGGTTTGCAATACACCCTAGCCCGAATGTCGCAATATTCCGTTGTGGTAATTGGAATATTGATCTCTTTTCAGTTCTTGGGGGTGGATTTCACGGGCTTAGCCGTGATCTTTGGTTTCTTATCGGTGGGTATAGGTTTTGGCCTTCAGAATATTACTTCTAACTTTATTTCGGGGCTTATTGTGTTATTTGAGCGACCTATAAGTGTGGGCGACCGAGTGGTTGTTAACGGCATTGAGGGAGATATTGAAGAAATTAATATCAGAGCTACCAAGGTTAAAACGTTGGAGAATATCTCCATCATTGTACCTAATTCAGATTTTGTTAGTAAAGATGTAATTAACTACTCCCACGGAGATCCTACCTTTAAATTGATTATTGACGTAGGGGTGGCCTATGACTCTGATTTAGATTTGGTGCTACAAGCCCTTGACGAAGTGGCGAGTGAAAGTACCTCGGTAATGAAAAGGCGAAAACATGATATTCATCTTCGTTCTTTTGGTGATTCTGCTTGGAATATGAAGCTCATCGTTTGGGTTCCAAATGTAAAGAACCGATACACCGTACAAAATGAATTAAACCAGGCCATCGTACGAAAGTTTAACGAGCGTGGAATTGAAATTCCTTTCCCTCAACGAGATATACACATAAAGACGGGAAAAAATCCTTCGTCTGAATAGGTTTCTAGGCGGGCATTATTTGAGGGCTTGAGGTATTATTTGTCAAGGGAGAGCTGAAGTTGTTGCGCCTGATCTTCCTCATTTATATCTAAATTGGAGAGGCTAATGCCGAGTAAACGAACCGGCCGATCACCAAATTCGGTATCTTTTAGGAGTTCTTGGGTGACCAAGCTAATTTCTGAAGCATCATTGGTATGGTGGGATAGGCTAAGGCTGCGTGAAATGGTTTCGAAATTATCGTATCTCAATTTCAGGGTGATGGTTTTACCCGCCGCCGGAATAGTGCGCATGCCCTCAGATATTGTGGCAGAAAGTCCTTCAATAAACCGTAAAATGTATTCTCTTTCGCTAATATCCTCACGAAATGTACGTTCTTTTCCGTAGGATTTCCGTATACGATGGGATTGAACTGGCCGGGTATCTAACCCTCTTGCCATTCGGTAATAGTACTGTCCTGACTTACCAAAAATTTGAACTAGGTCAAAAAGATCCCATTTCTTTAAGTCAGCCCCACAATGAATTCCAAGTCCCTGCATTTTTCGAAGGGTGGCCTTCCCTACCCCGTAAAACTTTTTAATGTCCAATTCCTCTAAAAAATGCTCCATAGTTTCAGGTGGAATAACAGTTAGTCCATCTGGCTTATCCATATCTGAAGCTACCTTAGCAACAAATTTGTTGGGTCCAACTCCGGCAGATGCGGTTAGCTTGGTACGTTCGTAAATTTTTTGTTTTATCTCCCGAGCAATTAAAGTAGCGGATGGATTTTGTGTGTGGTTTTCGGTTACATCCAAATAAGCTTCGTCTAGAGATAATGGTTCAACTAGGTCGGTATATTCATAAAAAACATTGCGAATAATTGCGGATGCTTCTTTGTAGGCGTCGAAGCGAGCGGGTACAAAAATTCCATGCGGGCATAGTCGGTACGCTTGTGAAGTAGGCATAGCCGAATGCACTCCAAATGTACGGGCTTCATAACTTGCGGTAGAAACTACTCCCCGACCACTAGGCCGGCCCCCAACAATTACCGGTTTACCACGCCACTCGGGATGATCACGCTGTTCAACGGCTGCATAAAATGCATCCATATCTACATGAATAATTTTTCTAACAGCACCATTTTTCTCTTGTGAGGGATTCATGTGCATAGGTTGTTGGGGCACTCTATTCCGAGCGATGGGTAAAAGACTCAGCTCCCTTGCATAGACGCTGCGACGGCTTCCACCTCATCCAAAACTCTTAGAAGATTGGCTCCCCATAATTTTGTTATTTCCTCATCACTGTAGCCACGCTTTACTAACTCTAAGGTTATTGAAAAGGTTTCAGATGCATCATCCCAACCATGAACCCCACCGCCCCCATCGAAATCGGAGCTAATGCCCACATGATTGATTCCTATTAGATCCACCATATAGTCTAGATGATCGATGAAATCTGAAACATCGACACCGTATTGACCCTTTTCTGACATCGCTGCGTTAACCTCGGCCTGAAGGGCCCGATATTGCGTCATGTATTGGTCTCGATCAGCCGCTTCCATTGTCCGGATATCAGCCCAACTTTTTCGTTCAAAGCCTAAGGCTGAGGCACGGGCATCGAATAACTCATCCGAAGCTGTTTGCCATTGAGCATGTTTTTCTGAATCAACATAGCTACGGAAGGCCACGGTTTGAACAACTCCACCATTCTCTTTTAACGCTAATAACTCTTCGTCATCTAGATTTCTACTCACGTCATTCATAGCACGAGCCGAAGAATGTGAAGCAATAACTGGGGCTTTTGATAGGGCCATAGTTTGCATGTTGGATTCTTTAGAGGGATGAGATATGTCAATCAACATCCCCCATTTATTCATTTCGACAATGGCTTGTTTTCCTAAATCACTAAGGCCATTGTACAACCAAACATCATCACGTTCTCCCGTATTGGAATCGCAAAACTGACTATGGCCATTATGCGATAAGGACATATACCTTGCTCCCCTTTCGTGAAATTCTTTTATACGAGAAAGATCCGTTCCAATCGGGTAGGCATTTTCCACCCCAATCATAGCGACTTTTTTTCCACGAGCTTGGATATCCCGTACCTGTTCAGAGTTCACGGCTAGCTCAATACGATCGGGCGCGTACTCATTGATCAAGCGGTGAATGGCATCAAATTTATCGATGGCATTTTCATAGGCCGCGTCATACCCTTCCTCACTTAGGGTATCTTGCCCTGTATATACAATAAACCAAGCGACATCTAGCCCGCCTTCTTCCATTTTTGGTAGTGTTACTTGGGTAGGCAAGTCCGTAGTATAATTTCGGTCTGCGGTAAAATTACTAGTATTGATATCTACGTGAGTATCAATGGTGATGACTGTTTCGTGTAGCTGTTTAGCTCGTTCGAGTTGCTCATTGGTAGAGGTACATTGAAGCAATAGAATGGAGAACAGGATGGATAGTAATGGGGGTATTGTTTGGTTAGATTTCATAATTTGGAGAATAATTTTTAGTCCAGAGAAAACAAAATTGAATAAATTTCACGAAGGACTTAGTGAAAATGTAATCTGTTGTTATTTGTATATAGCCAATGCATTAATCAAATCAAATATCCATATCAGGGATTAAGGTACAAGAATAGTTGAAGAGCTAAGCAGATATTTAATGAAAACACCAAAAAAATACACCATGCAGCGAAATACTTTTTCCTGTTTATTATTGATCATAGCCATCTATTTAGCCGCTTCAGTTCCATTAGTTGCTCAAGAGGAGTCCCCGAATGTTAAGGTTGTAGGAGAAATGAGAAAAGTAATGTGAGAGGGTAAACTTGGGGGCGTTATAAAACTCGACACCATTTCTTCCAAAGAGAATGTATATGGGCTTGGGCCGGTAGAATTTTTAACAGGTGAGATACTCATTATCGATGGGAGTTTCTACCGTTACCTCTGATTCTACGATGAAAGTGGAAGAATTAGAGTCAGTAAAAGCATCATTTTTTGCCTAAGATCATATTTACGCATTGAGCGATCACTCCATGCCGGACACGATAAGAACGATAAAGCAATTGGAAGGCTATTTGGATGTGCTAACTCGTCAATCACTTCGGCCCTTCATGTTTAAAATTTCTGGAATGGTTGAGACCGCAACAATCCATATCTTAAATCTATCCGCAGGCTCAAAAGTGAGTTCGCCTGCGCAGGCGCACCAAGGCCAAATAGACTATGAATTGTCAAATGAACAAACAGATATCGTGGGCTTTTTCTCCACTGAACACAAAGCTATTTTTACCCATCACGATACCTATGTGCATATGCATCTTATTACGAAGGATAGAAAAAAAATGGGTCATTTAGACGAGGTTATATTTAAAGAAGGGTCGCTGATCTTGTATTTGCCTCTAGATTAATGGCCTTAATTACACTAATCAAATGACTGAAATAGAATTAATTATTGATTTACATGCTAATTCAGACCGGCAAGGTCCAGGAAGTAAAGAGGATACCCTAAAGGCACTAGAACATATTAATCTACCAACAAATCTCCCATGGAAGGTCGCTGATATCGGCTGTGGTTCTGGTGGACAAACAATCACCCTAGCACAAAACAGTCCTGCGGAAATAACAGCTATAGATTTATTTCCAATATTTTTGAACGAACTCAATGATAAGTCTCGTAAGCTTGGGTTGACAGAGAACATAGTCCCGCTTCAGGCATCTATGGAAGACTTACCTTTTAAGGCGGCAGAATTAGATCTTATTTGGTCAGAGGGAGCCATTTACAATATTGGGTTTTCTGAAGGAATTAAATTGTGGAAGGAATATCTCAAAATAGGGGGATACTTAGCTGTGAGTGAAATCACTTGGTTAACCCCATCTAGGCCAGTGGAGATTGAAGAATTTTGGAAGGAAGAGTATCCAGAGATTACTACCGCCTCGACCAAAATTAGTCAATTAGAAGAAAATGGTTATAGCATACAAGGATATTTTTACTTACCACCCAAGAGCTGGTTAGATGGATATTATGGTCCAATGGCAGGTAGATTTCAAGCTTTTTTAGATCGAAACAATCATTCAGATATAGCTCAAAAAGTAGTCCGAGATAGTGAGGATGAAATAGCGCTGTATAATAAGTATCAGGATTATTATAGCTATGGGTTTTACATAGCCCGAAGAGAGGGATAAGGTGGGGAGGCATTCCCAAATAAATCATTTAAGGAACAAAAATCTTTTTCTAGGAAAAGCGCTTTTTTCATTGTAAATGTCTAAGATTCTCCCGACCATTAGACCAATAAAAGTTTGAGTTCAAAGGGCTACTATACCGTATGATAGTAAGAGCGACGGTATGGTGTGGCAACCAAACCGATTAACCCCCAAAAAGTCAATTGTCTACATGAAACATTATAAGTTTTACGAGCAGGTCAATCATAATTTTGATAAGGCCGCTCCTTTTACGCGCTTCGATAAGGGTATTTTGAATCAAATTAAGGTCTGTAATACAGTATATAAGGTTGTTTTTCCGATTAAAAGGGATGATGGGAGCATTCAAGTGATTGAGGGATGGCGAGTAGAGCATTCCCATCATAAAATGCCTACCAAGGGGGGGATTCGGTACTCGCATAAGGTGGACGAGGATGAGACGATGGCTTTGGCTGCGCTAATGACCTATAAATGCGCGATTGTTGATGTTCCTTTTGGCGGAGCTAAAGGGGGGGTCAAAATTAGTACGCGCGAATATTCAGACAGAGAATTAGAAAAAATAACCCGCCGTTATACCTTCGAATTAATAAAAAAAGGATTTATTGGCCCGGCAGTAGATGTGCCTGCACCCGATTATGGAACGTCAGCGCGTGAGATGGGGTGGATTTTAGATACCTATAGGCAGATGAGTGACGATTTGAATGCCGAAGCTTGTGTTACAGGGAAACCCATACAGCAAGGGGGTATCCGCGGGCGTACGGAAGCCACCGGGCGCGGGGTTTATTTTGGTATTCGCGAAACTTGTAACCATAAAGCCGATATGGATAAACTAGGTTTGAGCACTGGTGTTGAGGGTAAAACCTTTGTGGTGCAGGGATTGGGTAATGTAGGGTATCATTCTGCGCTATATATGACCGAGGCGGGAGCGAAATTGGTAGGAGTTGCTGAAATGGAAGGTACCATTTATGATCCTAATGGTTTGGACTTGAAAGCACTCATGGACTATCGTAAGGAAACCGGTAGCATTATTGGATTTGGGAATTCCACATCCCTTAAGGGCAAGCGGGTTATTTTTGAACAAGAATGTGATATCATTATTCCAGCTGCACTTGAAAGTCAAATAACTATAGAAAATGCCCCAAAAATTAAGGCAAAGATTATTGCTGAGGCGGCTAATGGTCCTACCACAGCAGATGCTCATGAGTACTTGAAAGAACGAGGGGCCTTAATTATTCCAGATTCATACCTGAATGCAGGCGGGGTAATTGTTTCGTATTTCGAATGGCTCAAAAATATTCAACACGTACGCTACGGTAGGTTGAATAAGCGTTTTGATGAGGCCAGTTTAATGCGAATTGTCTCAGAAATTGAGCAATTGGCAGGTAAATCGTTTGGGGAGGTGGAACGCAAAGTACTTACCCGAGGAGCCGATGAGTATGACCTGGTAGACTCTGGATTAGAGGAAAGTATGATAACTGCTTACGAGCAGATTACTACTATTCGCGAGGAGCATAACTTGGAAGATCTTCGGACAGCCGCATTTGTTAACGCGATTAATAAAATTGGTATTATGTATGAGCAGATGGGGATTTTCCCGTAAAGGAAATAGAAAGATCTTTTGGCATTTGTGCTGCACGGATGGCAAGCTGTTGTTGCATATTGGCACTACAGGCTAAAAAGCTTGCCGCTGCTGCGGATTCTTGATCGGCTAATACAATGGGTTTACCGTTATCCCCGGATTCGCGAATAGGTTGCTCGAGGGGTATTTCACCCAGTACTGGTACAGCTAATTCGTCGGCTAGGCGACTCGCTCCTCCTTGTCCAAAGATATAGTATTTCTTTTCAGGTGCATCAGGCGGGCTGAAATAAGCCATATTTTCGATGACTCCTAACACAGGAACATTCACTTTGTGAAACATA
>CALKOA010000112.1 GCA_938091655.1 uncultured Balneolaceae bacterium
CAACAAGTTCAACAGGCCATTTCCCGTGAAAACACGAACCTACCTGGTGGAAACGTCAATTCTGGGACCCAACGACTCTACGTAAGAACGCTCGGTGAATACGAAAATATAGATGAAATACGACGTACTGTAATCACCACCATAGATGGTAAACCCATTCGAGTGGGTGATGTAGCAGAGGTAAGTTTTGGGTATCAGGATTTAGACCGACTCGTAACCATCGATCAAAAACCAATGGTTCGTTTTGGAATCCGTAAACAAACCGGCGCAAATACGGTTGCCGTTGCTGAGGAAATTCGTAAAGAAGTAGAACGAATAAATGCCGAGAGAAATGACCTCGATTTATTTGTCACTACAGATCAAAGTACCTTTATTCAAGATTCCATTGACAATGTTCAAAACTCCGCAGTTTGGGGAGCCTTATTGGCCGTATTTGTACTTTATGTATTCTTTCGGAACGGTTCATCGACCTTTATCATCGCCGTAGCCATTCCTATTTCTATCATAGCTACCTTTGGACTACTCTACTTCAGTAATCTCACCCTCAATCAAATGAGTTTTGGAGGACTTGCCCTTGGGGTTGGCCTGATTGTAGATAATGCCATTGTTGTATTGGAAAACATCATTCGATTACGCGAAGAAGAGAATAAAGAAGCCAAAATAAGCGCCCTTATCGGGACCAAACAAGTGGCAGGTGCCATTATCGCCTCTACCTTGACTACTACCGTTATTTTCCTGCCGGTCATCTTCATGCAGACCATTTCAGGCTTGTTATTTCAGCAACTCGCTTTGGTCGTCGTATTTGCTTTACTGTGTTCTCTACTGGTTGCCCTCACGCTGGTTCCCATGTTAGCATCTCGTTTCCTTACCATTACAACGTCCAATGAGCAACAAGGCTCATGGTCGTTTTTTGCATACCTTCAGCGATTTTTTAACCGCTTAGAATCGAAATATGCTGTCTTACTTCGTTTTAGTCTTACCAAAAGCCGCTGGGTATTCAGTATTACCCTTGTTTTGGTAACAGCCAGTGTATTTCTCTTCCCACAGATACCGGTAGAATTAGCCCCACAAACCGACGCCGATGAGATTGATATTGATCTTCAGATGGCCGACGGAACCAACATTACTGTTCAAAATTATTACTTAAAAAAACTTGAAGATATTGTTCTTGAGGTATTACCCACTGACGAGGTGAAAAATGTTACCACTGAGGTCCGAGATGGACGGGCCGAAGTAGAAATTGCCATGGTTTCTGCGGATAAGCGAAAAAGTAAAACCTCTGAAATAGCCGAAGAGCTCCGCCAAAAATTAGAAGGACAAATCCCTGGTGCAGATATTCGAGTAAGTGCTCAATCCGGTCTTTGGATTCTTAGGCGAATTTTTGGTAGTGGAGGTGGAACCGAGGCCGTGCAAGTACAATTACGAGGCTACGACATTGAGCAATCCTATGAAATCGCCCAACGACTACGATTAGAAATAGAAAGGATCCCTGGAATCACTGGAGCACGCGTTGACCGTAGTGAAGGCCGGCCCGAACAGCGAATTGCATTTGATCGAGATAAAATTGCAGATTTGGGTCTAAGTGTAAATGAAGTAGCTAGTATTATTCAAACAAATATTGGGGGCAGCCAAGCTGGTAGTTTCCGAGATGGTGGGGATGAGTATCCTATTATTGTCCGACTTCGCCCGCAGGACAGGCTTAGTACGCAAGACTTAGAAAATATATCCATACGTACCCCCGAAGGACAGGTACTGCCCGTTAGTTCGGTTATCAAAAAAGAAACCGGGCGTGGTCCTACAGGAATTAACCGAATAGATGGACAACGAGTAACGAATATAACCGCTAATTTAGAGCCGGGCATAGCCTTGGGCGATGCAGTAGAAATGGTCCGCACCCAACTACTAAAAACAGACTTACCTGCCGGTTTTAGTATTGTATTTGGTGGGGAATACGAGGAACAACAAAAAGCTGCAGCTGATTTTCAGCTATCCATACTAATGGCCTTAATACTTATATATATGGTAATGGCTGGTCAATTCGAACGCTTTTTTGATCCCATCGTGGTCATGTTTTCCGTTCCATTAGCGATCATTGGAATAGTACCAACTTTGCTACTCACAGGTACCACCATCAACATTCAAAGTCTAATGGGTATGATTATGCTCATAGGTATTGTGGTTAATAATGCCATTGTACTCGTCGATTATATAAATCTTATGCGTCGTGAAAAAGGCTTAGAACTAACTCAAGCCGTTATTGAAGCAGGCCGTTTACGTCTGCGTCCAATTCTCATGACCACGCTTACCACTGTACTTGGCCTCTTACCCTTATCTTTTGGACTTGGGGCAGGTGCCGAAATTCAAGCATCCCTAGCTCGCGTCGTAATAGGAGGGCTCACTGCCTCAACTCTGGTAACCCTTGTGTTTATTCCTGTGGTATACATAAACACAACCAAACTACTTGAAAAAATACAAGCTAGAATCACTTTCCCATGGCAAACTGTTCAAGATACTGATGTTGGTACCCGAGTTGCTGCAGAGATACCCGTAGAACTAGCTAAACAATAAAAGCGAATCAAAATAAAGAACCTGAAAGTCTCTTTTTTAATGAGATTTATCACAGCATATGAAGACACATTCTCATGCACTTTTCTGCTTTAGTATTTTGTTTAAAAGCTCAATTTTATGATCTTAAGATATGAGTGAATGGAGCCTAACTTCTACCCCGCCACATGACTGGTATTTATGCTTAGATGTGAGTTCATACTTCGATTTTGAACATGAACCCGAGCATATGTTCGAAACTGGATTTACCAGACCAGTACCTATTGGAAATCGAGATGCCATACTCACAATTCGGTTTAATGGGGATCCAGAATCACCTGAATTCTATGTTAGCAGTAAAGAAACACTTACTTCTGAAGAAATCGGTACCGCTAATAAACATCTGAACAAGATTCTCGGCTTGGACATAGATCTCCGAAAATTGTATGATACAGCGGGGAATGATCCAGTTTTAGGGCCAAAACTAAGTGAATATTACGGGCTAAAGAGAATGACTCGAGCTACCTTATTCGAGGATATTCAGAATCGAATTGTCGAAATGCAGATGAATCACAAACCCACTGCAAAGAAAATGATGTACCGGATTCGTGAACAATATGGAACACTTCTGGATCATGATGGAGGTACCCTAGCGGCCTGGCCACGGCCTCATGAGCTCATGAAAGCGGACCCACAGAACATTCGAGCTTTAGGACCTACCTTACGAAAAGGACAATACCTCACCGGTTTGGCCCAGGATATTATGGCAGGTACAACCGATATGGATTGGTTAACCACCTGTGACCCTGTAACTGCCTATAACACCTTGGTCAAAATTAAAGGTATTGGTCCCACAGCAGCTCAAGATTTGATTATGATGCGGGGACGACCGGATGCTGTATTTCCTAGTAATAGAAAAAAAGACCAAGAAAAAGGTCTTCGAAGGTGGATTATTTGGAGCTATGGAGAAGATCCTGATACTACCACTGAAAATAGGTTTACAGAACTCATTAAGTCTTGGAAAGGCTACGAATCTGCTGCATTAGAATTTTTGTATTTAAACTACATTATGAAAGAAAAGGAACAGCGTCAAAAGAAATCCTAACTAACATGGCCATACATGAATAAAGCGATCATTAACCATACATTTCACTTGTTACGATTCCCCATTTTTATACTATGTATGCTGCTTTTTACCACCAATAGCATACTGGCTCAAGATCCAGATCCCGTGTTACCCGCCCTCATTCCTGTTCCTAAAACTATGATGCCTACCGGTAATTCGTTTATCATTGAACAGGGTACTCCGATTATACTGCCAACCCAGCTAAAAGGGACCCCTATTCACAAAGCCCTTAATGAGCTCATGTATACCACAACCTGGCTGGATGGCGATTTTATTTTCTATGAAGGCTCTACCCCTTCCATAAACCAAGCTACATCTATTGATTCGGCCATTCTAGTGCTACTACACCGCCCTGAAAATCTACTTAACGATCCCGATCAGAAATATCTTGAACACGAAGAAGGGTACCGAATTCACGTGTCCCCTGAACAACTTAAACTAGAAGCCACTACAGAACATGGGCTCTTTAATGCCATAATGACTTTAAGGCAATTACTACCGACCGAAGTAGAAAAAGAAGATCCATCAAGGGTAAGTAACAATATGGTATGGACGGTACCAGGTGTACGTATTGCTGATCATCCTCGCTTTCAATACCGAGGCTTACATTTAGATGTAGGGCGTCATTTTATGCCCGTTTCTTTTGTAAAACACTACATCGATTTGTTGGCTATGCATAAAATGAATCGGTTTCATTGGCACTTGACCGAGGATCAAGGCTGGCGTATAGAAATTAAAGCCTATCCTAAATTGACCGAAATTGCTGCTTTCCGTGAGGAAACCTTGATTCGAAGATATGGCTCAAATACCAATGATAATCGCCCATATGGCGGTTTTTACACCCAAGAGGAAATTAAAGAAGTAGTTGCCTATGCGGCTGAAAACTATATTACCGTTATCCCCGAAATAGAAATGCCTGGCCATAGCTCTGCGGTGCTTGCTGCCTACCCAGAATATGGTTGCCTCGATAAAGAATACAAAGTCCAGACAACTTGGGGGGTATTTGAAGATATTTTTTGTCCCTCAGAAGAAACTTTTGGCTTTTTGGAGGATGTTTTAGATGAAGTAATGGCCCTTTTCCCAGGAGAATATATCCATATTGGTGGGGATGAAGCGCCCAAAAAGCAATGGGAAGAAAGCGCATTAGCCCAAGAAGTGATTCGTCGCGAAGGATTAAAAGACGAGCATGAACTCCAAAGCTACTTTATTACCCGCATTGAACGATACTTAAACAGTAAAGGCCGGCAAATAATAGGTTGGGACGAAATTTTAGAGGGTGGCCTAGCTCCTCGTGCTACCGTTATGTCTTGGCGAGGTGAACGAGGTGGTATTGAAGCAGCAAAAATGGGCCATGACGTTATCATGACCCCAGGTAACACCAATTATTTTGATCACTACCAGGGAACTATGTCGAATGAGCCCTTGGCGATTTGTTGTTTTACCTCTGTTGAGGATGTCTACGGCTACGAACCAGTACCCGCAGCACTAAGCCTAGAAGAGGCCAAACACGTACTCGGAGCGCAAGGCAATGTATGGACAGAATATATTCGTACTCCTGAAAAAGTCGAATACATGGCCTATCCTAGAGCTACTGCCTTATCGGAAGTACTCTGGTCGGATCCCTCTCAAAAAGATTGGTACAGCTTTTGGGCTCGTTTGCAACATCATTTTGAACGACTAGACTATAGAGGAGTTAATTACGCCCCGCACTACGAAGGCCAGTTAAACCCTCACGAATAAGCCTGGAAAACATATAGTAAAGAGTGAAAGGCAGCACACCAAAGAAAAAACCTTTTTCAATCCAGCCCAAATACTCCGAACCAGTTGCCTCTAATACCAAATAGATTACATAAGCTGCGTAATAAAAAAGAAATAAGAAGGCATCTTTGCGGTTTAGGTCAAATCCGGCTAGAAAAATAGGTACACATCCTACGGCAACGGCAATCATGAATGGCATGTCTAATAGCAAGGCATTTCTAGAAACTTCCAGCACCCCTGGGGCCACTACGATTGTGAGACCAAGCGTTAGCAATACATTATATATGTTACTCCCTAACACGTTAGCTACCGCTATATCGGCATTCCCCTTTCGCGCTGCTGACATGGAAGTCGCAACTTCGGGTAGTGAAGTCCCAATTGAAACGATGGTCAAGCCTACCACTAATTCCGACATTCCTAATAGTTGAGCGATGGTCACCGCGCTTCCTACCATCCAATTGGCTCCTTGCACGATAAGAACCAGGCCCGCCAGTAATATCCCAACATTTTTTGCATAAAACCAGGCTCCTGAGGCTAGTTGAACCTCTTCCTCCTGTTCATACAATTCACTTATGTCCACCTTATTCTTACGCACCTGTAAAAAGGTAAATATGGAATAGGCCAGCAAACCCAGTAACAAAATACCCCCATCCATTGGGCTAAGGACTCCGTCCAGAGCCAATATATACAGCCCAATGCTCATTGCAATTACAATGGGTACATCAATGCGTACAATACGCTGTTTAATATGCAAAGGGGTAATAAGTCCGCTAATTCCTAAAATAAGTAAGATATTCGCAATATTAGATCCGATGATGTTACCTAAAACCAAATCAGCGGAGTCATTCATTGCTGCTTTTAAACTAATGGCAAGTTCTGGGGCACCGGTAGCAAATGCCACTACAGTAAGTCCCATGACCATGGGGGAAACGCCCCACTTCAGGCCAAATCGATCGACCGACTTTAAAAATAATTCCGCACCAAAAATGAGACCGGCCAGTCCTAAAACAAAAAGCAAAAGGGTCATAAGTAATCTAATTAAACGGTTGACTCAGGATAAATATACGAGTTTTCCTACACTCGTTACCTAGCAATAATTAGCCCTTTATTCACTAACTATGTATCTAGTATGAACCCTAATAATAGGATTCATTACAGCGCTAATTGTGTTTGCAAAAAAAAAGCCCCTCCATATTGGAGAGGCTTTCACTAAACAGAATGAATAGTTGCAGCAGTCTAGGCATTACGGCAAAGACTGTGACAGCTAGATTTACATCATGCCACCCATGCCGCCCATGCCGCCCATGCCGCCCATATCTGGCATAGCAGGAGCTGAGGACTCATCTTTAGGTTTTTCACTAATGACTGCTTCGGTGGTCAATAATAGACCCGCTACGGAAGCCGCATTTTGTAAAGCAGTACGAGTCACTTTAGTTGGGTCAATAACCCCAGCTTTAATGAGATCTTCGTACTCACCGGTGCGAGCATTGTATCCGAAAGCGCCTTCGCCATCTAGTACTTTTTGTACTACAATAGCACCTTCAACACCAGCGTTGTTGGAAATGGTACGTAGAGGTGCTTCAATGGCACGACGCACGATTTGGAATCCAACAGCTTGGTCTTCATTTACAGCCTTTAGGCCTTCTAGAACACCTGCGGTACGAAGCAATGCCACTCCACCACCAGGAACAATTCCTTCTTCCACAGCGGCACGCGTTGCGTGTAGGGCATCTTCGACCCGAGCTTTTTTCTCTTTCATTTCAACTTCTGAAGCCGCGCCAATGTATAGCACTGCTACACCACCGCTTAACTTCGCTAATCGCTCTTGTAATTTTTCGCGATCGTAGTCAGAAGTAGTAGTTTCGATCTGAGAACGGATTTGATTCACACGAGCTTGGATGTCACCCTCTTGACCAGCACCATCCACAATAGTCGTGTTGTCTTTGTCGATACTA
>CALKOA010000113.1 GCA_938091655.1 uncultured Balneolaceae bacterium
TAGTCACCATCCATTTAGTCTAGTTGTTATGCCTACTATAGTACCTTTTGATACGCTGACCGATTTATACGTTAATCTTTCTAAAAAATATGCGGGCCAAAATAAGGCCGTTTTTCACCATAAATTAGATGCCTCTATTGGCTTTGAGCCGGTCTACTGGGATCAGGTTACCGAGGATGTACAAGCCTTAGCAGGTTACTTAGCAAGTAAAGGAATTAAGAACGGTGACCCCGTTGGTATACTAAGTGAAAACCGTTATGAGTGGGCCGTAGTAGACTTAGCCATTCAACTATTAGGTGGAATTAATGTTTCCCTCTACACGACTTTACCTCCCAATCAGTGTGAGTATATTTTGCAGGACTCACAGGCTAAAATCTTTTTTGTATCGACTGGAATTCAGCTTAAAAAGGCGGTTGAAGTCTTTGAAAACTGCCCGGAATTAGAAGAGGTAGTAGCATTCGAAATGCCAAAGAATAAAAAACTCATGGAGCATGATTTTGTTCGGTTATTTGATCATGCTATGAGAGAAGGGAAAAAACTGTACAAGGAGCATGAAAATACAATACAGGGCTGTGCTAAAAAAGTAAAGCCCGATGATGTATGCACCCTTATATATACCTCAGGGACTACAGGAAAGCCAAAAGGCGCTATGCTCACCCATAATAATATTTGTAGTAATGTTAAAGCGGCAACTCATCATATTTACTGGGATGATAAGGATACCTGTTTGTCTTTTTTACCTCTTTGCCACTCCTTTGAACGAACAGCCGGCTATTATGCAATTATCTCTTGTGGTGCGGAAATCTATTACGCGGAAAGTGTGGATACGGTGTCCAAAAATTTACCGGAGGTAAAACCAACCGTGGTTATCTCAGTACCGCGACTCTTTGAGAAAATCTTTAATGTGATTAATAAAAATGTAGAGGAAGGAAGCGCCGTTAAACAGAAAATTTTCAAATGGGCTCTCAATACAGGTCAAAAATATGTAGATGGGAAACGAGGGTTGGTTTCAGTGCAAAAATCAATTGCTGATAAATTGGTATTTGACAAATTAAAAGAAAAAACTGGTGGACGTGTCCGTCTTTTTGTCTCTGGAGGTGCCGCACTTCCACCGGATATTGATACCTTTTTTCAATGCGCAGGGCTACCCATTCTTCAGGGCTATGGCCTAACTGAAACCTCTCCAGTGATGACTGCAAACAGGCCTGGCGATTTAATGGTCGGCATGGTGGGTACGGTGATTCCTGGGGTAACCGTTGGGATTCAAAGCTTAGAAAAAGGAGAGATTATTGCTCAAATAAGTGGGGAAGAGTATCCAACCAATCTGAGTTCAGAAGCAGGGGAGATTTTATGTAAAGGGCCGAACGTAATGAAGGGCTATTGGCGTAACGAAGAGGCAACCAAAGAAATGATTGATTCGGATGGCTGGCTACACACTGGTGATGTAGGTAGGTTTGTAAACGGTTATCTTAAAATCACCGATCGAATTAAACACATGCTGGTTAATGCCGGCGGTAAAAATATTTATCCAGGTCCAATTGAGGATATGTTCAAGTCTAGTAAATGGATTGATCAGTTGGTAATTGTGGGTGAGGGGCAAAATTTTATGGCGGCTCTCATTGTGCCAGACTTTGAAGTACTCAAAAAGTTTGCCGATGCCCAGGGATTAACCTTCACTAACACGGATGAATTGTTGGATTTGGACGAGGTAAAATCTGTGTATAAAAAAGAAATGGCGCAGTTTTCCAAGAGCCTAGCTTCTCACGAAAAAATTCGTGATTTCCGCTTGTTGGCCAATGAATTTACCGTTGAAACGGGTGAAATTACCCCAACTATGAAGGTGAAACGTCGTGTCATCGCCGAAAAATATGCTCATTTGATTAGCGATATCTTCAAAGATGACTAAGATTTAGCGCTTATTTTATGCCTGTTTTCGAGCAGCAATAAAGGATTGGACAGCCCGAATTAAAAAACCTACACACATTAAGAACATTGCTGATCGTGCGTAGGTAGCTAGCGGTCGTTCAATTTCACCGCCTCCAAGTGCTTCGATTAAACCTGGAATTGCACCTATGGTACCAAATATGCCTAACAATGCAAGTCCAGCAGCTGCATGCATCATGTGTTTGCGTAGTGATTCTTTTTTACCCAACCATCCAAAAAGTACAAACAGAATACCGAAGAAGGAGGGAATTAACGCAGTAACACTTTCCTGACCTGTTCCCAGATAAGAAGCAGCGCCTAAAATGATGAGTAATATTCCTAATGATAAGGTGAGATTTTGCATGATAGGTAAAGTAATTAAGCTTGAGTTTCCTTTGGGTTAATGCAAACTAAAGTCGAACATTGCCTTGGTGACAAGGGTGTAGAGGTCATAAGTATATCGTTCCTCTTTTTGAGCTAAGTTTTACATTGAATTCTCGATAATTATACAGCTTTATTCGGTATTTTTCTGAAAATAACCGTCTAAAAAAGTCATGGCTTCTGTTACGGTACTCACCCAATCAAAGAGTTTTAGATTGGATTCGCGCACATAATCCTCGTCAACGGCGCGCTGGATATATTGTTCCAAACCGGAAAAATACCCATCTATATCGACTACGACAATGGGCTTATTGTGAAAGCCTAACTGGCGCCATGTTAATATTTCAAAAAATTCATCGAGAGTGCCAAAACCACCTGGTAAAATGACAAAAGCGTGAGAGAGCTCCTCCATTTTTGCTTTTCGTGTGTGCATATCTGGGGTTTCAATTAGCTCACTAAGTCCGGTGTGTGCAACTTCCTTTACCTTAAGAGCCGTTGGGATAACGCCTATAACCTCACCGTTCTGGGCAAGTGCCGCTTCAGCAACACGGCCCATCATCCCTATTTTCCCTCCTCCAAAGACAACCCCCCAAGTTCGCTTGGCTATTTCGTGACCTAGCTGGTCTGCAGATTCACCGAAGATAGGCTGGGTGGAAGTTCGAGACCCACAGTACACGCAAATTCTATTCATATACTTAGTACTTCTTGCATTAAACTCTACATTAAACTAAGGTGAACATTCTGGAAAGAACGGCTTCTAGTGAATAAACTAATCGGCTGATATCTTCTTTGGTGGTATGTTTACCAAAGCTTATTCGAATGCTAGATTTGGCCTGTTCGGCTTTCCGTCCCAGAGCTAATAGCACGTGAGAGGGTTCAACAGCTCCAGAGGTGCATGCTGAACCATTAGAGACACAAATACCTTCAATGTCTAAGTTGAGTAGAAGCATTTCACCGTCAATTCCTCGCTTTTCGGCATTGTGAAAACAAAAATTGGTAATATGATGAACTCCTGGCTTTCCATTTATTTCCCACTCGCAGGCATGCAGGTGGGCTTTTAATTCGCTTAGTAGATGTTGATTAAGCTCTTGGTATGTTTTGAGCTGTTGTTCCATAGAACGAGTTGCGATTTCTAAGGCTTTGGCAAATCCAATAACACCCGGTACGTTTGTGGTACCTCCTCTTCTGCGTCGTTCTTGAGAGCCACCTGTTAGCCAGGGCATCCATCGACTTCCGTTGCGTACGTACATAAGACCAATTCCTTTAGGGCCATAAATTTTATGGGCGCTTCCACTAAGAAAATCCACTCCTAATTCCTGAACATTCACCGGTATTTTCCCTAGACTTTGGACCGCATCGGTATGAAAAAGTACCCCCTTTTCATGGCATAGATCGGATAGATTTTTAAGATCATTTACTGATCCAATTTCATTATTGACATGCATTAAGCTAACTAAACATGTTTTATCGCTCAGGTATTCTCTAAGGGTATCCAACTCAACTACGCCATCGTTGTTTAAGGGTACCATGATAGGTTTGAATCCTTTCATTTTGGAAAGTTCAATAGGATGTAACACAGCATGATGCTCCCCAGGGGAGGTAATAAGTTCGTTCTTATCCCCAGCAAGTGTCATGACACCTTGTACTACTGCATTGTCACTTTCTGTCCCACCTGAGGTGAAGATGATTTCAGAAGGTTCAGCACCTATGAGGGAGGCAATTTGTTCTCGAGCATCTTCTACTATTACTTTAGCCCGCTGTCCTAGATGGTGAGCCGAATTTGCATTACCATATTCGGAGGTTAAAAAAGGTAGCATAGCCTCTAGAACCTCATTGTCTAGAGGGGTGGTTGCGGCATAATCAAAATAAAGAGTGGAATTTGAGGTCATATCGTCTTAACTAAACCTGTTACTACTGTTGGAGTCTATTACATTATTAGTGAGTCAATATAGAATAAATTAGGGAAACCGGCCGGTGGTAATTTCTTCAATATTTATGGTCTTCTTGCATTTCCAAGCATAGGAAAAGTTTTAAATGGTTATTGGGATGCGTAAATTAGTTCCTGTAGCCAAAATATGCGCTACCTAATACCGCGAGAACTCGGACCGTATAAATCCGAGTGAATACTTTCGGTTTCATCATCCATCATCCATTCACTCATTAAAGGTTTATAAATGGCAAAGAAAACGCTACACGATATTGACGTAAAAGGAAAAACAGTGTTAATGCGAGTAGATTTTAACGTACCCATCATCGACGGTAGCATCACAGATGATAATCGGGTAGTTCAAGCGCTTCCTTCTATACAATATGTTGTTGATCAAGGTGCTAAGCTTGTATTGACTTCTCACTTAGGACGGCCAAAGGGAAGTCCAGATCCTGAATTTTCTTTGGAACCGGTAGCTCAACATTTGGCTAGTTTAGTTGACGTACCGGTACATTTCGCCCATGACTGCATTGGTGAGGCTGCTGAAAAAGTAATTTCTGCAGCGAAAGAGGGCGAAATAGTGGTTCTAGAAAATGTTCGCTTCCATGCTGGTGAAACAGAAAATGACCCTCATTTTGCTCAACAACTTGCGGCTCATGCCCATGTTTTTGTAAATGATGCCTTTGGTTCTTCGCATCGAGCACATGCTTCGGTAGCGGGAGTCACAGCGTATATCGAGGATTCGGTTTCAGGGTTTTTACTTGAAAAAGAGATCACCTATTTGAGTGACAGTGTGAATGACCCTAAGCGTCCATTTGTCGCTATATTAGGAGGTGCTAAAGTATCTGATAAAATTTCGGTAATTCAGCGTTTACTGACAAAAGTAGATACCATTATTATCGGTGGGGGGATGGCCTATACCTTTTTAGCTACCAAAGGTTATTCGGTAGGGAATTCCTTGTTAGAGGAAGATAAAATACCAATGGCTAAAGCATTGATGGACCAAGCGCTCAAGGCAGGGGTCAATTTGATGCTGCCTGTTGATTTGGTTATTGCAGATGATTTTTCAAACAATGCTAACAGAAAAGTAGTGGCAGCAGATGGCATTTTAGATAATTGGGAATCACTGGATATAGGCCCTGAAACCATCGCCTTGTTTAGTGGCGCCATTACTCAAGCAAAAACGGTGCTCTGGAACGGGCCAATGGGGGTATTTGAAATGCCTAATTTTGCGGTCGGTACTCAGTCCATTGCCCAGGCCTTGGTCACCGCGACTGAGCAAGGTGCTACCACTATCATAGGCGGAGGAGATTCTGCTTCGGCTATCAAACAAGCCGGCTTGAGTGATCAAGTGTCACATGTGTCCACAGGTGGTGGAGCTAGTTTGGAATATTTAGAAGGAAAAGAATTGCCGGGGCTTTCTCATCTAACCGATAAATAATACATTGTCTTAGATTCTTTTGTTTAGAGAAGGTCTGTGTAGCTGGTCTAATGAGGATATATTAGGTGGAAAGTTATTTCGATAGGAATACTCAACGCTTCATGCTAACTGGATAAAAGCAGCATGAAAATCAAAGATGTTGGAGAAAAAATGAGTCAAAGTAGAAAGGAATTTCTGAAGACAGGTGTTGCCGGATTAGCGGGGATGGGCACTTTTACGGCCACTCAGGTAGCGGCTATAGAGAGCAACACAGCCAAAATTAGATCTGGTAGATTGTCGACTGACATAATAAATCCTGTAAAACCGGTCGTAATATCGACTTGGATTCACGGTATTGTAGCCAATGTAGAAGCGTGGAAAGTCCTTACGAATGGAGGTTCTTCTTTAGATGCCGTTGAGTTGGGGGTTAAAACTGCGGAAGCGGATCCTACCAATCAATCCGTAGGGCTTGGGGGGTTCCCAGATAGAGAAGGTAGGGTTACCTTGGATGCATGTATAATGAACCATGAGCAGCAATGCGGCTCGGTTGCCTTTTTGGAACACATTGTACACCCTATTTCGGTGGCTAGAAAAGTGATGGAGGAGACTCCTCATGTCATGCTAGTGGGAAAAGGAGCATTACAATTTGCAGAACAGCAGGGATTTAAACGTGAAAACTTATTAACCGAAGCCTCTGAAAATGCATGGCGAAAGTGGCTTGAGGACTCTAAATACGCTCCGGTGATCAATGTAGAAAATCACGACACCATTGGTATGTTGGCCTTAGATGATTCGGGCAACATCGCTGGGGCATGCACCACGAGTGGCGCTGCTTATAAGATGCACGGTAGAGTAGGGGATTCCCCTATTATTGGAGCGGGTCTATATCTAGATAATGAGGTGGGCGGCGCGGTGGCTACCGGACTTGGTGAAGCAGTCATTCGATCTGCAGGAGCCTCAGTGGCTGTAGAGTTGATGCGCCAAGGGTACACCCCTCAGCAGGCTTGCGATGAAGTAATAGCCCGAATAATTTCAAAGGAAAAAGAACCTAAATCTCTTCAGGTGGGTGTGATTGCCCTAAATAAGCAAGGAGTTGTAGGAGGGAGTGCTATTCATCCAGGATTTAATTATGCTTTGTTATCGAATGAGCATGAGAATGGCATGATCAACGCACCACATTTGTTTGAAGAAAAGTAGATGTCGGGTGTTTGGCACCGATTACTCATTAAAAAAATATAAATGGTAAGGAATGATTGGTTTAAGGGTCTTACCTTATACCAATATTAAATAAAACAGAATTATATGAGTTCATTAAATAAAGTAATGTTGATTGGACGGTTGGGACAAGATCCTGAAGTCCGATATACACAGTCAAACACCGCAGTAGCCACCCTAAACCTAGCTACAAACGAGCGCTACAAAGATAGCAATGGTGAATATCAAGATAAAACCGAATGGCACCGAGTAGTAGCCTGGGGAAGAACCGCCGAAATATGTCAGCAGTATCTCACGAAAGGTTCAATGATCTATGTTGAAGGTCCGTTGCAGACCCGTGAATGGGAAGATAAACAAGGGCAAAAAAGATATACCACTGAGGTGAAGGCCTTGCAAATGACCATGCTAGATAGCCGAGGAAGTGGTGGTGGTATGTCGGAAATGCCGACAGCTCCAAGTTCCAACAACGCACAAAGCAGTGGAGCTAGTGCGAGTCAGGGAGTGAATAAAACGGTTAATTTAGACGATATCGATGACGATTTACCTTTCTAATTGGTGGATGTTTGTTGGATGGATTCAGAGTGGTGAGTTTGAATTAACCACCCTGTCCATCCAATTAGTCATCATGTTTCTTGGA
>CALKOA010000114.1 GCA_938091655.1 uncultured Balneolaceae bacterium
ACCGGGTGCCAAGCCTTGATTAATAACCACTTCGGTTTTAAACGATGGGCCTAATTCCACTTTTCGTTCACGGGCAATATCTTTTCCTTCTGAATTGGTACCCTTGACATACATCACATAACCATCATCTTTTGAATACACAAACTCCTCACTTACCACAACCGCTTGATCCAAACTCAGTGTATTGAGCCGTAAATTAGCTATCATATCCACTTTGTAGTAACTCTGACCACTAGGAAGACGAATATCTATTTTAAAGGTTCGATTAGAAGGATCAATACTGTTTGCTACGTATACAATAGTTCCCGCCAAGGTATCTTGTACTTGCGTATCAAACCAGACATCGACTCGATCGCCCAACTCAACTACATTGGCATACCTAGCTGGTACTCCTGCAGATATAACAAATTGTTCAGCCCCAATTAAACGTATAGCAGGCATTCCCGGGGCAACCATCTCACCCTCTTCTACAAAAATTGTTTCAACTACCCCATTAAAAGGAGCAATGATCTTGGTATTCTCCAGATCTACCAGCAATGAAGCAAGGGCCGACTTATTTTGATCAAATGCGTACTTGGCGGTCAAGTAATCAATTTCAGATCCTATATTTTCTTCCTCATAAAGTGTTTGAACACGATTCCAGGTCGTCTCAGATTGTGCGACCATTGCCTCTAGCCGGGCGACTTCTTGGCTTAATTTGGCATCGTCGATTCGCAGAATAGTCTGCCCTTTGCGAACTCGTTGCCCTTCTCTCACCACATGTGTTAACACTCTACCACTTACTTCTGCAGAAAGCTGCACATCGTCTGAGGTTTCAACCGTACCAACTAAACGTAGAAAGCTGTTAAACGGCTCAGGGCTAAGTACTTCGGTTTCCACATTCACCATTTTGGTAAGCTCTTCTGGTGCGGAACTTTCCATTTCACTAGAAGAACAGTTATGGAGACTTACAGAGGATAGCAGTAATAAAAGTAACATACTCCATCGGGTTGATGGATTTGGGAATCGAAATTCATTCATGATAGGGGATCTGAGAGATGAGTTCATGGGTTGTTTACGAGTGATTGTGTTTCTAAAATTTGTGTGGCGCTTGTTCATAAAGTCTGAAGTAATGATGGCTAGGGTACATATTATTGGATTCATAGGACCTATAAAATGAATTAGTCTACAAGTGGAACTCTACCAATAGCTAGATCGTAATTAGCTTTTGCCGTCAAGTAACTGAACACCGTCTGGGCATAATTTAGTTCGGCTTCCTTAACCTGTAATAACGCTTCTGTTAATTCGAGTGTTGATCCTAGGCCGTTGTCTAAACGAATTTGTGCCCTATTGTAGCCCTCGCTTGCTTGCGCTACCGCTTCTTTTCTAGCTTGAGCGATTTCAAAAGATTCATATACTTGTTCCATAGCGGTTTGTACCTGATGAGAAGCATTTTCTTGAGCTTGTAATTGTTGGATTACCAAATCCTTTTTCGAAATTTGGACTCTCTGCAGATTGGACATTCGCTCCCAGCCAGAAAATAACGGCATATTTACCCGCAAACCAATGGTCTGAAAACGGGCACTGTTCTCAAAAAAGGTAGGTGAATCTGGTTCTGCCGAAGACCATTGTAAATTATAGTTTGCAGTAATGACAGGAAGAAAACGCGCTTTCTCTGCCTGAATTTCCTTCTCTTTTAGGTTCAAGGAGGCCTGTAAAAGCCGTAAATCACCTCTTTGTTGATCAAGTCCTAGCCCTGCCCCTTTTTGTTGGCTTGGTAACTGGGTCATCCGATCTACTTGTTTAATGCCCAAATTTTCTTGGCTAAGTGTTTGCTCACTGTATATATCAAATTGGTTCAAATCACCTTTTACCCCATACTCCAATTGAACAGGAATTCCCATGATCAATGCCAATACTCTCTTGGCTTCGGCTATTTCATATTCGGCCTCAATTAAAGATGGCCTTAGATTACTTAGTTGGACTTCCAGTCGCAAGACATCATAGTCGTCCAATAAGCCTAATTCCGCCCTTTTTTTATTTTGAGATAGGTTTTCTTCTAATCGATTAATTTGAGCAGCTTGTAAACGAGCAATTTCTTGAGAAATAAGTACGCGGTAATATGCTTGTCGAGCTTGAGTGACTACATTTTGTGCTGTAGCTCGATAGTTCTCAGTTTGTACGGCTCGAAAAACAGTAGCTGTACTAACTCCAACCAGTGCAGGCCCTTGAAAAATATTTTGTTCTATCGTAAACCCTCCCTGCCAATTATTATCCGTTCCAAAAGCAATAGGCACCAGTTTGTTAGGGTCACCATTGGGATCGAATACGGATTCAGGAATGAAATTTACAGGTATCTCTACGTTACGCGTATAATTCATCGAAGTAGAGATATCCGGAACTAAATTAGAATAGGCAATAAATACCAACCGCTCGGCATCTTCGACGGACAAGGTTGCTCTACGCAAATCTGGGTTGTTCGCTAACGCTATGGTTAATACATCCTGAAGGTCCCACTGGGTATCATTTACATTTTTATAAACAGAAAGCGTGTCTACCTGCGCGTTAATTGATCTGCTGAAAACAAACCATATTAGCAGAAACAAACTTGAGATAGTGAGCCGTGAAATTTTTGGAGTCATTGTTGACGTATGTATTCGTTTAATGGAGTTTATGAGAGGAAAAATTC
>CALKOA010000115.1 GCA_938091655.1 uncultured Balneolaceae bacterium
TATGAACATCTGCTAATTTCTACTCCAACAGATTTTCCAATTATTTCTTGTTCCAATATCGATAATTCTGTCATTGATACTGTAACATTTGATGCATATCAAGGTGCAACATTAGTAGCAAAGCATTTTCATGAAAGTGGATTCGAAAAGTTTGGCATTATTGAAGGGCCAAAGATTATGCCTGAATCAAGATTTAGAACAAATGGGTTTACTGATTTCATTAATCATAAAGCACAAAAAAAAATACTTTGGAATTTTCAAGGAGATTATTCTATAGAATCGGGTTCAGACGCATTCTATACTTACAATAAATTAAATAGTAAAATCAAACCAGACGCTATTTTTGTGACTAATGACGCTATGGCTATTGGTTTTATGGAAGCTGCAAGAAGAGAAGGAGTTAGTATACCAGAAGATGTTGCAATTTGTGGGTATGATAATCTACCTGCTTGTGACAATCACTTCCCAAAAATATCTTCTGTAGATACTAACTATGAGCTGTTAGCTGAGAATACAATTGACAACTTATTATCTCGCGTTAATAAAAATAAAGCACATCAAGGAATTGTCAGTTTAGTTCCTGTTCAATTAGTAGTAAGAGAATCAAGCCAAAACAATTACAGTAATGACTGAGTATTACAGTAGGAAGAAATTTGTTAGTAAATTTGGTAAAGCAGCTTTAGTCTCAATATTTTTAAGTAGTTGCAAAAATAAAATACATGATACAAACATAGTATTTATACTGTCCGATGACCTTTCAAAATATGATGTTGGTTGTTATGGTAATTCAGCAATTAAAACCCCAAATATTGACAGAATTGCAAAAGAGGGTTTAAAATTTCATAGGGCATACACTCCAACAGCCATGTGCGCGCCAGCTAGAGCATCATTATATACTGGTTTATATCCTCATAGAAATGGGGTCCATATGAATCATGGTAGTACAAAATCGTCTGTCTTGTCTTTACCCATTTATTTAAATGAACTAGGCTATAGAGTGGGTTTGTCAGGAAAAAAACATATCTATCCGTTAGATGTGTATCCTTTTGAGTATATGAGTGATGATAAAGATTCTATTGATGACTTTATTGGAAAAAATGATGCTCCATTTTGTTTGATTTTTGCGTCAAATGAGCCTCATGGACCTCATAAAAAAGGAAATTATAGTCCCAAAGATGTTTCTGTTCCACCTTATCAAATAGACACTCAAGAGACTAGGGAACAATTAGCAAACTATTATGCTGATATTGATATTCACGATAAGGAAGTCGGGGTAATTCTTGATTTACTTGACAAACATAATCTAACATCTAATACAATTGTATTCTTTGCAAGTGATAATGGAAATGAATTATTTGCTAAATGGACATGCTACGAGGCGGGCTTAAATGTTCCTTTCTTGGTTCGTTGGCCCAATAAAATTAAGCCAAGTACCAAAACTAATGCAATGATTAGTTTTGCTGATTTTGTGCCTACTCTTATTGATATTGTTGGAGGTCAAGTCCCTCGCTATTTAGATGGGAAGAGTTTCAAATGTGTACTATTAAATGAAAAGTTGACTCATCATAAGTACATATATGGTACACATACAAATAGAGGTATTTGGTCTGGAGAGACTTATCCAATTCGTTCAATCAGGAATAAAAGGTATAAATTTATTCAAAATTTATATTCTGAAGGTAAGTTTACCTGTATACCTACTAATGGTTGGGATTACAATGAAGAAAATGCTAGTGAAGTTTTTAAGTCTTGGAAGAAGAAAGCACTAACGGATGATTTTGCAGCAAAAAGAGTTATACATTTGCAAAAAAGACCACCTGAAGAATTATATGATCTAGATGAAGATCCGTTTGAACTTAATAATATTATTAACAAAAAAGGAGTGAGTGATATTGTAGTTGAGCTAAAATCAGAACTCCTATCATGGATGGAACAACAAGGTGATTTTGGCTTAGAATCAGAACTACAAGTGGAAAAAAAGCCTCCTAAAAAAGCAGATTATTAAATTTTTTTCAATTTACATATATCCATAACTTTCTTTGGTGCTATCGCCTATATCAATTTTATCGTAGAGCAATTGTACGCCTAGTATGGTAACCCCAAAAAGTACAGCTCCGACCATTAATACCACATTTTCAAGCCCTAAATAGTTGAAAGATACACGCAGTAGTACAGTGGTAATGACAAATCCAGTGTTTCGGATAATGAGACTATAACGGTCGGTGAATTTAAGTGATGCTACTAAAATGAGCACATCGACAATGATTAATATATCGAAGAAATCGTGATAAAATACCGTGTTAAAGTCCATTAGTTTTTGCTGCCCGTCAATAAGTATATGGTAGATATCTAAAGACCACTTAAAAAAGCTAACACTAGCTAAGCCAATGAATACAGGTACCAACAATAAACAGAGTAACTTTTTATAGCTTTTAAACTGGCTAAGAGATTCTGAAGCTTGATGAACCTTTCGTTTAACGAGGAAATATCGATAGAAAAATATGAGAGTAAACAATACTATAAAACCAAGAATATCATACAATAGGGGCAGGTTTTCAGCTTGGAATAGTATTTCACTCTGCACATTAATTTTGGAAATATCTTTAAAAACCCGACGTATAAGTATTAAAGAAATAATTTCAAATTGTTTGCCGATTGAAATGGCAAAAGACCGAGGTAAATAATAGATAAGTAGATATACCTCGTAGATTAGGATGAATGAAAATGGTGTATATACCGCCGAAATGGGGTTGGCTAAATAATCTTCAAAGCCTACAAGTTCTACTATGCCTAGAGTATTTACTAATAAAATGAGACTCAGATGAATAACAAAACCAGCCGAAGCGATAATAATGACCCAGGATTCGAGGCGTTGTTTGAGTTGGTCATTAAAAAATAGGTCAAAAAGGGAATCTATTTTTTTCATATAAGCTAGTGTAGTTTGATATTCAGTAATATGGCTAAATTTTTACCAATTTCAATATCCAAGATGTTATCATTTTGAACTTACAGTGATGACGTTTTTTAGTATATATGGGTCAATAATTGGTTCTAAGTGAGCAGAATGTGTTGCAGATTTTGCTGATAAGTGAATACTTTTAAAGCCTGCGTCTAAGAAAAGAGGCGCATTATTGTCGTTTATACCACCTCCGGGCATTACTTCTAGTGAAGTACCTGCTAGTTTTTGTAGATCTTGTAATAAGGGTATGCCTTTCTCTGCGCTACTCTGTTGCCCCGAGCTCAATATCCGGTTAAAGCCCGCCTCTATCAGATGTTCTAATACATTAAATGGCTTTGCTACCTGATCGAATGCTCTATGAAAGGTGAGTTCTAGACCCTGAGTTAAGGCTCGCCAATGGCTTAGAAGCGCTGGGTCAACCCCTTTTTCCCTATTCATGTGTCCAACAACTATTCCGGCTACAGGAAACTTAAGGGCTTGTATTATTGCGTCATCTATTTGTTTTAATTCGGAAGCAGTGTAAAGAAAATCTCCAATTCTAGGCCGTATGAGCACATGAATGGGGATTGTATGTGATTCACAGACTTCTTGTAGTAGTTCCAAACTAGGGGTTAAGCCATCTTGTAATAGATTTTGACATAGCTCCACACGTGAAGCGCCTAATTTTTCGGCGATTTGAACCGAGTAAACACTATTACAGCAAACTTCTATGTTCATATACGATGGATATTACGTTAAATAGCGTTTGGCAGCCGCAATGACGGAAAGGGCTTGTACTTTTTCTTTGCCGTTTCCATTTGTGTACAAATCATGAATATGCTCTCTCATTTCTCTTTCATCGATTAGGTCTAGGTACGTATTGAAGTAGCTATTCAAAAAAGAGTGTAATTGGGTTTCAGTGGCAAACCAATAATCCAGTGGAGTCATAAAGCGAGGGTTTCGGGTGGGTTGACCGAATTGTATTCTTTCCGATAATTTCCAAATCCAAGTTCGCAGGGGGAGTGATTTTGAGCCTATCCGAATAGATTTGGCGGTTATTTTTGCTCTGGTTCGTTCCCAGATATAGTTCGACGCCTCTGGGTAATATTGGGTAATCCAATGGATGTATAATTTGTGCTGAGCACGCAGTTCGACCGGGAGTTGTAAGCAGAAATTGAACAAATCATAATCATAGAATGGCGAATAACTTTCGGTTACCGCGTAAACTGACATAAGGCCCATATTCATTCCATAAAGTCCTCTCAGCATAATTTTATGGTGCTCTAAGTTTTCATAATTGGGTTTGAATCCATGATCCACTAATTGGTTGGAAAAACGTAATGAACTTGCCCCACTTAAAGCAGAAAAATGAGTAGGATTGTTTGAGGTTTGTAGATAGCTCCCAATCACGACATCGCCTAACATTCCAGTATGGAGCATACCCAGAGAAGAGGTTGTATTTTTCTCGACGATTTCCTGCAAAATACGTCGAGTATGAGCCTGACCATAATACACGACATTCCCGCCTGTGTGTTGAGTGACTTCATCTAAATCTCGAAGCATATCTCCTCCATCTAATGGCATGAAATGCCATTTATGGTTTAAGTCAAGACCAATTTTTTGTGCAATAGTATGATCTAAAGAATTTTGTTGGGCAAAGCAGAGATTGAGTTGATCGGTATACCCCATTTCATGAGCTACCCAGCTAGTCATTCGTGAATCTAACCCGCCACTTAATGAAACAAGGGAGGTTTTCTTTTTACTAGCATCTCGTTCGAAGGCTTTTTTAATTGCAGCTCGAAATAGTATGTCCACTTGGGCAGCAGCATCATCCAGAGAGAGAGTTGAACCGATAGCGGGTAAGGAATAGCATTTATGGAGCTTTAGGGTAACTCTAGGGGCTATTTTTTGGTCATTTGTTAAGGTGGCAATGGTGGCTGTATACCCAATAGGTAGTCGCTTGATAGGATTAAATAAGGTGTCCGATTCGAGAACAAATCCGTAACTTAGTAGTTGATAAAAACCTAAGGATGACCAGCTTAAGGGTTGAATGGCTCTTATTTTTTCGGCGAGTAGGTCGTAGTGGTTGGAAATATGCCATCCATTGGAAAGGTGGGCATAATACAATGGTTTCGTGCCCAGTGGGTCACTGAACAGAGTCCATTGATTTGCTGTGGATGACCAGTAAACTCCCGCATAGCTCCCCCTTAAATGTACGGGTGCATGAACCCCAAAGGTGTCTAAGGTGTTGGTTACAACCGATAATTCATCGGCAGAATTAGGATGCTGAGTAAATACAAATCCTGAGAAATGTAGTCTCTGCAAGTTATTACCATGAGTAGTGGCGTCAGAGAGATGTACGTAAAATGATTGAGCCACGAAACTTTCTTTAATTTCTGTTTAGGTTTTTTTGAACTAGTGAATAGAGGTGCGAAAAGGTTTTGGAATCATAGAGGTATATAAGTCCAATTTGCAGGGAAATAGCTAGGATAAGGCTTAGACCGATAGCGATAAAATCGGGTGTATTAAGTAGGGGTTTTAAGCCGAAATGTATCCCCAGGGCCAGGGTTAAAAAACTTATCAAGGGGCGATAAAATTCTTTGAGGTAGTGAGAGAAGGATACCCCAATCATGGTCCTTATTTGAACAAACCATAATGGGTATATCAAACCCAAAGCCAAAATTAGTAAACTGTAAGCCACTCCTTGTATACCGCCTAGATATATCCCAATTAATAGAGCAGCAGGCGTGATCGATGCACGAAATAAGGTCCAATAAAAACCTATGTCTGTTCGTCCTGTGGCTATTTGTAAACTGCCCACTGGATTGGTGATTGAAATAATACCAAAGTAGATGGATAAGGTAAATAGGAGCAGTGAACCTGAAGTATAGCTTGGACCATAAATCACATACAGTATTTCAAAAGACCCAATAGCAAAGACCAGGTAGAGAGGAAAATTTAAGTAAGCAAGGTAGCGGGTTATGAGAAGATAGGTCGTTTTTTGTTTTTTTGGCTCTTGTTGTAGAGATGCAAGCCAAGGGCTTAATACATTGGTAATGATAGGGTTGACAACATTAAATAAACGCAAAACTAATTGTTTGGTAAGGCTGTAAAGACCTAATACCTCCATGCCAAGGATCTTACCTATGATAAGTACATCCGTTTCTTTGGAGATAAAATCCAGCAATCGACTACCCATTTGAAATTTACCTATGTCCACGAAGGGTTTTACATCTGACCACCTAAAATGCAGATGAATAGGGTTCTGCTTAAGTCGTAAAAAAAGATAGCACAGGTTAGCAATGAGCGAGGCCAATAGGGCTGAGTATACCAAACTAAACACACCATAGCCTTCAAGTGCAAGGTAAACGGCCAATAACAAGGAGGTTATGTATGCGCTTATCTCGATGAGAGCAATAGGTTTAAATAAGAACTGTTTTTGAAGGTAGGTTTTATGTTGACGGCCGATGGCCAATAAGATAATATTTGCACCTAGGATTGGAAGTATGAGCTCGAGGGCAGGTTCTTCGTAGAAAAGAGCAATCCATGGGCTTGCAGCCCATAAAGCCCCAAACAATATCAGGGACAGGAAAATATTTAACCAATAAACACTACTGAGGACTTTATCGGTAGCATGCTGAATATGTAAAATAGCTGCATTTAGGCCAGCGTCTACAAAAAGAAAAGAGAACTCAATGCTAACCAAAGCAAGTGCCACTAGTCCAAAATCGTTTTTACTTAGAAAACGAGTTAATAGAGCAATTTGGGCAAGTTGGAAAATAACCTTTCCAACTTTCTCAATGAATGACCATTGGAAGCTGTGTAGGGTTTGGTGTTGGCTAGGTGTATTCAATAGAGCAGTATAACGTGTATTTACTAAAGTAAAGAATTAGGGGGTATAAATAAGTTTAATTCCGGTTTTGGAAACTAGTTGGCAACTAATTCAGCATTAATAATAATTGCTATTTAGTTTCTAAAAGTAAAAATTGACGATTTAATTGAAGGTAAAGTATAGGTGTTATTTAGGTATATGAGCTACACTAGAATATATGAGCTGGATCAAATAGGTAAAACATCCCTTAGTCTAATAATGCTGTTATTCTGCATTCTTCCATCTTACCTGTTTTTAAGTAGTACGGTACATGCAAGATTCATTCCGGCGAGTGTTGACCAAGCTTTGGAATTAGACCCATTCGTTGAACATGTCGAAATTATCAACGAAAAAGTATTGGGGAAAGATAGTTTTATTATCAAAAGAAATGATCTAACGCTTAATGATCTTCAGAATATAATCTTAAGTTATGATCCAAAGAATAATGAACTTTATAGCTATTACATGACGAATGGCTTATTGGAGCGCTATTCTTTAGATGGAGATACTATATCGATACTGAGTATGGATACGCTGTACAATCAAGGAGAGGTATTCAGTGCGTATATGATGATACTTCCCGAAGAGCGTACCATTAGCATGTGGGAAGCAGCTATTGGCCATGTTTTTCAATATTCTTTGGAAACAAATGCCCTGAAACGAGTTGATCGATCAAGAGTACGAGATTTTATGTTTGGAGCCGGTACAGTGTACACCGACAGTCTAGGCATTTTTGCCTTTGGAGGATATGGTCTTTGGGAGCACAAAAATTTTCTGTTGCAGTATTCATTTGATCTAAAAGAGTGGATTAAAGTAGACACTAAGGGAGATATTCCTTCGAAAAGTGGGGTTAATTATATGTTGCGTTATCCAGATAAACAGACATTGTTGTATAGTAATAATGGCGGGATATCGTCGAGATTTCGAGCTAAGGGATTACATCAAATCAATATGTATACCTATGATCTAACTACGAAAAAATGGACTAAACAAGCTAGGCACATTTTTTCAAATGATGTAAACTTATCCGGTATTAGTTTTAGGCATCAAAAAGCATTTTCAATTGATACCTTAAAAAATTTGGCCCATCTGCGCGATCGCTTGTTTATAGATCTACAAACCTTCGAAATACTAGAATTAAGCAGAGAGTATGTACCTAATAATAATGCTATTACTGCTTTTTATAATGAGGGTAAACAAGAATGGACGTTGGTAGGACGTAAAAGTACGATGGATGCGCGTAATCTCTGGATTATTCCTATTCAACTTAGTAGGGATATGCTACGCCCTTTAAAATCAATGTCAATGATTGAATATGTGATATTTTATGAAACTCCCTTACTATTGGGTGCACTCATTCTAGTAATAGGGCTGATCGTAGGATTAAAAAAAGTGAGCAGATATAGGCGAAAAAATTTTCCAAGCGATCAGGTATATCTTGATATAACCGATGATCATCTAGTAGTGCAAAAAAATGGTGAAACGGTTCTTATGAACGATGAATACATAGAGAAAATTTGGAACATTATTTATCGTCAAAAAAATAAAAATGAACCTGAGATGATGATGATAGATTTTGATGAAGAACTCTTTACCGTCAGTAATTCAACTTCTTATCGCTCAAAGATGAAAGCCAAGCTCTTTGAAGAGGTTAACTTAGGGCTTCAAAGTTTTGTCATTCGTGCCAAAAGGAGTAGCTTGGATAAAAGATATAAGGTCATAGAGATTAATCTGTCCAGCATTCAGACGCCATAAATCGGTTTTGAATACCGTAATTTAAAGTCGTATTTTTCCAGACTGTAAAATTTTTATCAATCTAGAGGTTTAGGTGTTGATTCAAATAAGCCATTACGGCGAACCATCAACCCGAAACAGCGAAACAAATTAAGCGGAGCACACGTGGAAATAAAGGTAAATGACCTGACTTCGGTCGACAAAGAAATTACCATCATAGCAAATAGAGAAGATCTTCAGCCTAAATTTGACCAGGCATACAAGGGTATACGTCCGAAAGTTAGTTTGCCTGGTTTCCGGCCAGGTAAGGCACCAATTGGGCTCATTAAGAAAAGATTTGGTCAAGAAATAGAGATCGAAGAGATCAACAAATACATTCAAGAAGTGTTTGAAACCAAAGTGGTTGAGGCGCATGATCCAGTGGGTGAAACTCAAATGATCGATTTTCAATGGGAAAACGATGAATTAGAGGTAACCTTTAAAATCGGCACCAAACCGACGGTGGAATTAGCTGACCTGAGCAAAATTAAGGTTACATCTATGGTACACGATGTAACTGATGCTGAAGTGGATGAGGAAATAGCACGAGCAATAGAACGCGAAGGTAATTGGGAAGAAGTAGATAGCGCCATTGGTTCAGAGTCTAAAATTACCGCAGATGTAAGTTCCTTGGATGAAGAAGGAAATCTGGTTGATGGAGATACCGATACGGATCAAAACATCGATATGCGTCAAGAATCTGCCGCAGGTTTTTTAAAAGCCCTTAAGGGAAAAAAAGCTGGCGATGTGGTTGATATGACTTTAGAGGAAGATGGAGAAACCGATCGCTTTCGTGTCGAAGTAAAAAAAGTTCAAGCCTTGCACAAAGCAGAGATGAATGAAGAGTTTATTGCTAAACAAACCAACAATGAGGCAAAAACTGAGGATGAGTATCGAAGCTTTATTAAGAGTAAGATGCAGGAATATTACGATCAGTCATCCGATGATTTTTTCAAGAATGATGCGGTACAATCAATGGTTGATGCCCATGAATTTGATGTGCCTGAAGCGTTTGTAGCCCAAGTTAAAGAATCCTATGTGGATCGTTTAAAACAGCAATATGGTAACCAATTGCCCGATGGATTTGATGCCGATTCTTATAAAGAAGAAATGAGCGGGCAGGCTAAAACAGAAGCTAAGTGGTATTTTATCAACATGCAGCTGCAGGAAAAGTATGATGATATTGAAATTACCGCTGAAGATATTGATGCTCAGTTAGGAATGGAGGCTGCTCGTTACGGGTTAACAGCAGAACAACTTAAAGGGTATTATGCCCAAAACCCAAACATGCTAGAAAGTTTACGAAACACCATTAGAGATAATAAAGTGTTTGAAAAACTTAAAGAGGAAGTGCAAATTGAAGAGTTGAGCAAAGACGACTATAAAGCGTATCAAGAAAAA
>CALKOA010000116.1 GCA_938091655.1 uncultured Balneolaceae bacterium
TCCACTTTCATGAAAATGCTTTGCTACTAATGTTGCACCTTGATATGCATCAAATGTTACAGTATCAATGACAGAATTATCGATATTGGAACAAGAAATAATTGGAAAATCTGTTGGAGTAGAAATTAGCAGATGTTCATAGTGTTCCTGTTTTAATTTTGGAACGAATATGATTGCTCCGGCAAAGCCTAGAGACTGTAGATCATTAATTAGTTCAAATAAAGCATTCGAATTTGGTATAATACTAAAAAGACTGATTGCGACATTTTTTTTTCTTGCAGCATTCACAAATCCAACACAAAATGAAGAATAAAACTCGCCTGTCTTATAGTCTGTAATGAGTGCAAAATAAGGTAGTCGATTTTTACGATTTTTATTTCTACTTACTGGTAGTGGATATCCAAGTCTATGTGCACTTGCAAGTATTTTTTTTCTGTTTACTTCTGATATTCTACCCTCAGCTCTTAGTGCTCGTGAAATAGTAGAAATAGAGAATCCGGTTTCTTTTGAAATAGTTTCTAATGTGACTTTCATAAAAAAATGAATTTCATGGCAAGAGGTAAGATCATTTGACTAGAAAAAACAATTATAGATTGATTATTATAACTAGAATACCTGACCGATACCGGGATAATTTTCAGCTGGATATATTGCTTTCGGTAAATTTAAATCTCTAAGTACCGGCTTATTTTTTTGTGAAGAATCAACAAATTTTCGCCATGCATTACGTTTTCCTATAGCACCATTACCTAGTAATTCACTTAACGCATTTACTAGTTCTGGATTAATATCTGCTATGTTATAATTTTCATGAGGGTCTTTAACATGGTCAAATAACATAATACTTAGCACACTATCACTTTGATTAACAAATTCTGAATAAGTATATCGGTCTGTACGTATAGTATCACCATAATGATATCTACTAAATACCGCTTTTTTCCATTTTTGATCGGGGTTTTGCATTAATGGTACTAAACTTGTCCCATGTAGATTGAATTCAGATCCATCATTATCAATAGTAGGTTTCGGCCTTTCTAAACCAGCTAAATCACTGAATGTTGGATATAAATCTACAAACTCTACTAGAGAATTAGCTTTTTTTCCACCCTTAATATCAGGATCACGAATAATTAAAGGTGATTGAATAGAAGTGTTATAGTTTGAGTGTTTACACCATAAATTATGTTCGGCCAAATTCCAACCGTGATCACCAATTAATGCAATTGTAGTTTGATCATAAAGTGATTCCCCTTTATTGTTGTAAGTTGTTTTCAATTTATCCATTAATCTACCGATCTGAGCATCAACATAACTTGTGCAAGCATAATATCCACGAATTAATTGTTTGGCATATTCATCAGTAACATAATTCTGAGATTCATCACTGAATTCTACCCCAGTGTAATTTCGTAATTCCCCAAAATTATGGATAGATTCATCAGGTGCATTTACTGGATTCTTAAAATTTGGTGGTAATTCAATTTCTTCTTCAGGATACATATCCCAGTATTTTTTTGGACAATTGAACGGTAGATGAGGTCTAGCATAACCAACAGCATAAAAGAAATTATCTTCTTTTAAATTCACTATCTTGTCCATAACATATTCTGTAGTTCTACCATCTACATAATAGTCATCATCTTTTTCCTCTGTTCCTATCTCAAATGCTGGGATATCACGCCAATTCTCACCTGGCAATTTCACTAAATCATCCCAAGCCTCTTTATCATCATCAACATTATGATATACTTTCCCAATTGATAATGTTTTATAACCATTATTTTTAAAATGCTGTGGCATAGTTACACTATTCCCAGGATTATTAAGTCCGGCAGGTTCAGTAAAATCATAGTGTGATGCGGTAGCTTCAAGATTTAGTCTTGAGTAATAAGCCCAATGTCGTCCATATGGTTGGTTTGGTAATTTATAAGGTCTTGAACCTGTCAACAAACTGAGCCTAGATGCTCCGCAAACTGGCACTGAACAATATGCTCTTTCAAATACAGTACCATCCTTAGCTAATAGATCAATATTTGGAGTTTGAATTAAGTTATTCCCATGTAATTGTAATGACTCCCTATAAGCCCCAAGTTGGGGTCGTAAATCATCGACGATAATGAATATTATGTTCTTTTTTTTATCATCATTATCCAAATAGAATAAAGCTGGTATCGCGCTTGCTGTTAAACCTAAGGCGGCGCACTTCATTAAAAAATTTCGACGATTTAAACCCATAGTAAAAAATTAAATTTTGATTTGTTTTATAGTAATAAATGTTAACCATAAAACAAATAATATGAGCAAAATATAGCTGTTCAGATGAAAAATTTTGCTCAGCTACTATTTTTTATCAACCTATTTACCTACATTGAATATTGTCGGTTTTATTACATTTTAAGAATTAAATTAACAAACAAGTCTTAGTATTAAACGGCTTAAAATAACCAAATATAAATGTTTTTAGGAATTGATCTTGGTAGCTCTTCTATTAAATTATCATTGTATGATCCAATAAAAGGACAGACAGTAGGGTCTATATCTCATCCTAAAATTGAGATGGGAATTACATCTCAAAAGTCAGGATGGGCTGAACAAAATCCTGAAGATTGGTGGGAAAAATTTTTGGAAGCTTATGAAATTTTAATCAAGCAAAAAACTATTGACACCAAACTTATCTTGGGCATTGGCATATCATATCAGATGCATGGATTGGTTGTTGTAGATAAAACGAAAAAATTATTAAGGCCTTCCATAATATGGTGTGATAGTCGAGCTGTTGACTTGGGTGAAAGAGCTTTTAGATCAATAGGACAAAATTATTGCTTAACTCACCTTTTGAATTCACCAGGTAATTTTACCGCCTCAAAATTAGCTTGGGTAAAAACTAACGAACCTGAAATTTTTGATCAGATATATAAAATAATGTTACCTGGCGATTATTTTGTCATGAAACTAACTGGTGAAATCACTACAACAAAATCAGGACTCTCGGAAGGTGTTTTCTGGGATTATGAAAATGAATGTATTAGTGAAGAAGTATTAAACGTATACGATATCTCTAAGGAGCTAATTCCTGAAATAGTGCCTTCAATAGGTAGCGCTTTAAAAGTTCAAAAGGAACTTGCGACAAAACTTGGATTGAATGAAGATGTTAAAATTACCTATAGAGCAGGTGACCAACCTAACAATGCATTCTCACTTAATGTACTCAATGAAGGTGAAATAGCAGCAACAGCTGGTACTTCAGGAGTAATCTATGCTGTTTCAAATAAAAAAACATATGACATTAAATCTCGCATAAATACTTTTGTACATGTAAATGACGCTCAAAATAAACCTTCAAACGGTGTTTTAATCTGTGTGAATGGAACTGGTATATTGTATAGTTGGCTCAAAAAATTACTTAATACTAAGAATCTAAATATTGATTATGCTGAAATGAATGAGATGGTAAAATCTGTACCCGTTGGTGCTGAAGGTTTGTTATGCCTCCCATTCGGAAATGGGTCAGAAAGAATTTTTGAAAATAAATTAATCGGGTCCCACCTTTTAAATTTAGATTTTAACCAACATGAAACTGGACATATACTAAGAGCAGCAGTTGAAGGAATTATATATGCGCTTAATCTAGGATTTGAAATGCTATCAGATCTAAACATAAATAGAAATACAATTAGAGCAGGGAACGCAAACTTATTTCTAAGTGATATTTTCAAAACTATATTTGCAAATGTCACAGACACCCCATTAGAAATATTCAATACAGATGGAGCTACTGGTGCAGCACGAGGTGCAGCATTAGGCTATGGGATTTTTGAAACGATGGAAGAGGCTTTTGATGACTTACAATTACTAGAAGTAATAGAACCAAACTCTGAGCTTTCCAGTATATACAAAGAATCATTTGAAGGATGGAAAGAGACCATTTCAAAACATTCATTTATTGATAATTAACCATAACAAACACATACGATAATATGAAGCCAATAATAGGAGACCGCGAATATTTTGAGGGTATTTCTAAAATTGAATATGAAGGTAAAGACACAGATAATCCATTAGCGTATAGGTTTTATGATAAAAATCGGGTGGTAGCTGGTAAAACAATGCAAGAACATTTAAAATTTGCTGTTGCATATTGGCATACACTTACCGGTGTCGGTAGTGATCCATTTGGTATTGGTACCAAAACATTTCCATGGCTAAAGGAAGAAGACCCTTATAAAAGAGCGACAGATAAGATGGATGCTGCATTTGAATTTATCACAAAATTAGACTTGTCTTATTATTGCTTTCATGATGTGGATTTAATTGATGAAGGTGAAAGCTTAGAAGAATTTAGTAAACGACTAGATTTTATAACTGACTACGCAAAAAAGAAACAAGATATTTCAGGTGTTAAGTTACTATGGGGAACAGCAAATCTTTTTTCACATCCCAGATACATGAATGGGGCATCTACAAATCCTGACTTTGATGTAGTTGCTTTTGCTGGCGCACAAGTTAAAAATGCACTAGATGCAACAATTAAGTTAGGTGGTGAAAATTATGTCTTTTGGGGTGGCAGAGAAGGCTACATGTCGCTGCTTAATACAAATATGAAACGTGAGCTAGATCATTTAGCAACTTTTTTACATATGTGTAAAGATTATGCTCGAAATAATGGCTTTGAGGGTACATTCTTTATTGAACCTAAACCTATGGAGCCAACAAAACACCAGTACGATTTCGACGCTTCAACAGTTATAGGGTTTCTTCAAAAATATGATTTAATCGATGATTTTAAGCTAAATATAGAAGTTAATCATGCAACTCTTGCCTTACATACTTTTGAGCATGAATTACAAGTTGCGGCAAATCATGGATTACTAGGTAGTATTGATGCTAACCGCGGCGACTATCAGAATGGTTGGGATACAGATCAATTTCCTGTTGACTTATTTGAGATAACTCAAGCTATGCTCGTCTTGTTACAATCTGGAGGACTTAAAGGTGGTGGAATTAATTTTGATGCAAAACTACGTCGAAATTCAACTGACCTTGAAGACTTATTCTATGCGCATATTGGTGGTATAGATGTTTTCGCAAGATCTTTACTTGTTGCTAATGATATACTTGAAAATTCTGAGTTTGTAAACCTTAGAAAAATGCGTTATCACTCTTTCGACACTGGTAATGGAAAGGAGTTTGAGAAAGGTAAGTTCAAACTCGAAGACCTTTTCCAACATGCCTTACAAAATCAAAACATTCAACCCATAAGTGGTAAACAAGAGTTATTAGAAAATCTTATCAATAAATTCATTTAATTTTCTAAATGAAAAAAGCTAGATATTTATTTCCAAATGACTACATGGCAGACCCTTCTGCGCATGTTTTTAATGAGAAAGTGTATATATATCCTTCTCATGATTGGGACAGTAATGTGGTAGAAAATGATAACGGTGATCATTTCAATATGAAAGATTATCATGCGTTTTCAATGGATGACATTAATGGACCTATTAAAAATCATGGCAAAATTCTAGATTTAAAGGATATCCCATGGGCTTCAAAACAACTTTGGGATTCAGATGTTGCTTTTAAAAACAATACCTATTACCTGTATTTTAGTGCAAAAGATAGAGATGGGATTTTTCGAATTGGGATTGCAACATCTAAAGATCCTGTAGGGCCATTCATTCCATCACCCGATCCTGTACCAGGAAGCTTTAGTATTGATCCATGTTTATTTGAGGATGACAATAACTTTTACATGTATTTTGGCGGTTTGTGGGGTGGCCAACTAGAAAAATATCGGAATAATATTTATGATTATAACAACGAACTTCCTGGAAATAATTCGCCTGCTTTAGGTCCTAAAATCGCAAAAATGCGCGATGATATGTCAGGTTTTGCAGAATCACCAAAAGATATTCTAATCATTGATCAAAATGGTGAACCAATTACTCAAGGAGATACAGATAGAAGATTTTTTGAAGCATCATGGATACATAAGTATAACAATAAATATTATTTTTCATACTCGACAGGGGATACTCATAAAATCTGTTATGCAACTGGAGATAATCCCTATGGTCCTTTTGTATTTCAAGGTACAATATTGACACCTGTAATTGGTTGGACTACTCACCACAGTATCATAGAGTTTAAAAACAAATGGTATTTATTCCATCATGACTGCTTACCCTCCAATGGTATAACTTGGTTAAGAAGCATGAAAGTAATTGAATTAGAGTATAGCTATGATGGTAGTATTAAAACAATTCAAGGGTCCCGTTAAATTGAAAAAGAGTCAATCAGTAATAACTATAAAGAACAAGTTACATATTGTATTTACAGTATTTATTGTAACACTAGCCTGTGGAGCGAACACAGAAACCAAGAAAATACTTAAAACTTCATTTGATGGTAAATTTCTTTACGGGGCTGCCCTAAATAGTGATCAATTTACTGATAATGACAAGCGTGCTATTCCGATTTTAAAAAATCACTTCAATTCAATTACATCAGAAAATGAAATGAAATGGATGTATTTACAACCATCTCCCGATAGTTTCTATTTTGATCTTTCTGACAAATTTGTTGAATTCGGGATGTCAAATGACATGCATATGGTTGGTCACACTTTAATTTGGCATAATCAAATCCCAGATTGGGTGTTCTTTCACAAAGATGGCAGTAAACTTTCTCGTGAAGAATTACTCATTAGAATGAAAAACCATATATATAAAGTAGTTGGAAGGTATAAAGGAAAAATTAATGCCTGGGATGTTGTTAATGAAGCTTTGAACGATGATGGTTCTATGCGAAACTCGTTATGGTATCAAATAATTGGTGACGATTATGTTGCCCAAGCATTTAAATTTGCCCATGAAGCAGACCCAAATGCTGAACTGTATTATAATGATTATAATCTACATAAATCATCAAAATCAGATGGTGCTGTTAAACTTATAAATGAGATTCAAAATCAAGGTATACGAGTAACTGGAATAGGGATGCAAGGACACTGGGGTCTTGACTACCCAACTAAAGAAGAACTTGAAGAGAGTATTAAAAAATTTAAAGAATTAGGTTACATCGCAATCACTGAATTAGATATTGATGTATTACCAAATCCGTCAGGATATCAAGGTGCCGATCTCAATGTGAATGAGTCATCTAGTACTGAATTGAACCCATATACAAGTTTTTTACCTGACACAATTCAGAATAAACAAATTGCTCAATTTGAGATGCTTCATGAAGTATTTTTAGAACATTCAAATAAGATTAATAGGGTTACTACTTGGGGTGTGACTGACGGGGACTCATGGAAAAATGAATGGCCAGTACCTAATCGAACAAACTATCCTCTTTTATTTGATAGAAACGGTAAAGCTAAACCGATTGTAGATTCAATCATTCAGCTTGTTGATAATAAATAACCTAAAATGAATTGATGTATGGCTGAACTAAAGCAATATCTAAGTAAAAAAGAAAAAATTGGTTATGGCCTGGGTGACATGGCTTCCAATCTTTATTTCCAAACGTTTGTTGTTTTCATGCCAATTTTTTACACAGATGTGTTTGGATTAGCACCAGCAGCAATGGGTACTATGATGCTTTTCTCAAGATTTTGGGATGCTGCAAATGATCCATTAATGGGGATGATCGCCGACCGTACAGACACAAAATGGGGTAAATTCCGCCCTTATATTGCTGGTTTCGCTATACCTATTGGTTTAGCGGGGTTCCTTGCATTTAATACCCCAAATTTTGGTGCACCTGGAAATTTAATCTATGCCTACGTTACCTATATACTGCTTATGATGATGTATACAGGTGTAAATGTACCATATGCTGCTTTAATGGGTGTAATAACACCAAATTCTGCTGAAAGGACCTCCGTTTCTCAGTATAGATTCGCATTTGCTTTCATTGGGCAATTTATAGCAGGCGCTGTAACCTTAGGCTTGGTGCAATACTTTGGTTCTGGTAATGAAGCTATCGGTTGGAAGATGGTTATGGTGCTATATGGCATAGTTGCGGCTGCATTATTATTTGGAACTTTTTCCTTAACTAAAGAACGTGTTTTACCTAAAGTTAGTAAACAAAATAGAATTAAGGATGATCTAAAAGACCTCATGAAGAATAAACCATGGATTCTAATGGGTCTAGCAACCTTTTTTCAGCTGACTTTTATAGTTATGAGGGGTTCATCTACCACTTATTATTTTAGATATTTTGTGGGTAATCAAGAACTCAATTTACTGGGTATGAATATCGATTTAGGTTACGCACTTTTTACTTCATCATTTATCGGTGTGGGTACTTTTGCAACGTTTATAGGAGCTTTATTAACTAGTCGAATCAATAAGTATTTTTCAAAAAAAACTATCTACTCTCGATTTCTAATTATGAGCGCAATCTGCTCGTTACTATTTTATTTTCTTGCCCCTGAGAATATTATCCTGATTTACACATTAAATGCGCTGGTCTCTTTTTTCTTTGGTTCTGTTTCTGTAACACAATGGGCAATGTATACTGATACAGCCGACTATGGTGAATGGAAATTTGGGCGTAGATCTACTGCTTTGATCATGGCTGCTTCACTATTTGCATTAAAAATGGGACTGACTGCTGGAGGAACCATTGTTGGTTGGGTTTTGGAGGGGTATGGCTTCATTGCCAATGAAATTCAAACTGAATCAACGCTACTTGGTATAAAAATGCTGATGAGTGTTTTTCCTGCATTATTCGGAATAATTGGTGGTTTTCTAGTCTTATTTTATCCAATTACAGATGAAAAAATGGTAGAAATTGAACTAGATTTGAAGAATAAATGATAAATAAATGAAACTTGATCGCATGAAATATGCTAAGTATGCTACAATAGTCACTTTATTAGTATCAATAGCTGCACATTATCACAACGAGAAATCATTATATAAAGCATATGAAGATGCATTCTTCATTGGTACAGCTTTAAATCGTGCACAAATTTTATCCGTCGAGAATGTAACTTTAGCAGATACCATCCGAGCAGATCGAAGAGGTTATTACATAGCCAATACAATTATACCAGATAAAGAAGGTTTACAACTTGCTCTAGAGCATTTTAATGCATTTACACCAGAAAATGTAATGAAGTGGGAAGAAATTCATCCAAAACCTGGTGTGTATAATTTCTCAGCTGCTGATCAGTTTGTAGAATTAGGAAATGAACATAATAAATTTATAATTGCCCATACACTAATATGGCATCATCAAACACCAAACTGGGTATTTGAAGACGATGATGGTAATTCTGTGAGTAGAGAAATTTTACTAAAAAGAATGCAAGAACACATTTATACTGTTGTAGGCAGATATAAAGGAAAGATTGATGCTTGGGATGTTGTAAATGAGGCCTTCCATGAAGATGGAAGCTATAGAGAATCAAGATGGTATCAAATAATAGGTGAAGATTACATAGCAAAGGCATTTCAATATGCAAGAGAAGCGGACAGTGAAGCTCAGTTATATTATAATGACTACAATATGGAGAATACCGCAAAAAGAAATGGTATCACCAAAGCCATAAAAAATATGCTTAATGCAGGTATTCCAATTACTGGAATTGGTTCACAAAGTCATTACAAACTAACTAATATGCCCTCAATAAACGATATTGAGAAATCTATTGAAGAGCTTTCCTTACTTGGTATAGATATAATGATTACTGAGCTTGATATAAATGTACTACCTGAAATTAGAGGTGAAAATGGAACCTTAAATTCGGATACAAATGTCTATATGGATGGGCTCCCAAAAAATATTGAAAAAGAATTAACCAACACATATGAAGAACTTTTTGAATTATATCTCAGCCAAAGAGACATTATCAAAAGAGTGACATTTTGGGGGATATCTGATCATAATTCATGGCTTAATTATTTACCCTCTGAAAGAGTAAACTATCCATTATTATTTGACCGCCAAAATAACCCTAAAGACGCTTTTTTTTCTATCCTTAAACTTGCAGAAAATGAATTTAAAAACTAATCATGAATCCTATGTTAAACCAATTATCAGTCTCTTTAAAAAGAATTAAATTAGGAAGTCCTAGTCAAATAATCTGGTATTGCTTTTTTTCATTGGTCATATTATGCAAAAATGGTTACGCACAAGAAATCATTTTAAATAGTAATGGTGGCTTTGAAAATGCTAATGTTGGTGACTCAACGGATATCAGTGATTGGAGCTTAATCGTTGCTGCGGACACTGAAGCTAAATTTAGAATAACAGACCAGCATGTTCATACAGGTGAAAAAGCATTACAGGTTGTAGTTGGTAGTATTGGAGCAAATCAATGGAATATTCAAGCTGTAAATGAACCAATAAAACTGGTGCCAGGGCCAACACATACCTACAAAGTATGGCTAAAAGCCTCCTCTAATGGGTCCCTAGCAAATATTACAATTGGGAGGCCAGATTATTCTGGTGAACTAGGTAGAGTAGGTAAAGTCGATATTGGAACCACTTGGACCGAATATAGCTTTGAGTTTGAAGTTAGTAATAATGACACTCTGGCAAGGGCTCCTATACACTTTAATTTCAGTGAAAATATAGGAGACACAATTTGGATTGATGATTTTAGTATATCGTATCCTAGAATCGTTGGAGAGCCCATTGTACTTGAAGCTGAAAGTGGAATAAAAGGTAGTGAGTGGATTACTGAAACTGATAATGATGATGGGAATACATATATAACTATCTCAACCGACTATAATGAAAGTACCGGAAATGACTCCATTCCTGGAAATAATCGCACTGCTAGCTATGAATTGAATTTTCCTGATACAGGTGCTTATGATATATTTGCTAGAATTTGGGTAGGTGCTGATTCAACGGAAAATGATAGCTGGTTTTTACCAAAAAACTTTGGCCAGTTTAATTCAAACACAGCTGCTTATTGGACAATAGTAGACGATCTTGCTAATGCAGGATTTGATATTCCAGGTTCAATCGTCAGAAGTAAAGGTTACGTAGGACCTCAAAAATGGAAATGGGTGATTTTAAATAGAAATACATCCGAGTTTTATCAACCGATAATATTAGATAACCCCGATAGCTTAAACAAAATATTTCAGATTGGTGCGCGTGAAATTGGATTAAAAATAGATAAAATAGCTTTTGGCCTATCTTCTTATTACTACACCGTTGATAACTTAAACAAGTCTGAAACTGGCTCATTGGAACCACCCGTTGAACCTAAGGAGCCTATAGCCAAAAATAAAACTAAATGGTTAGGTAATAACTTTAGATCAGTTGCTGACTGGGATAAATACTTTACCTATTACTGGAATCAGATTGTGCCTGGAAATGCAGGAAAATGGGGCAGTATCGAAAGGGTTCGAGATGTCATGAATTGGACATATTTAGACCAAGGGTATAACTTTGCTAAGGAAAATGGATATCCTTTCAGATTTCATGTACTTATTTGGGGAAATCAACAACCTAACTGGATTAATAATCTAAGCTCAGAAGAACAGTTAATGGAGATTGAAGAATGGATGGAGGCAGTTGCTGAACGATATCCGGATATCGATTATCTTGAAGTAGTAAATGAGTCTTTGGCTGGTCATAATCGTCCTAATGGTACAGAAGGTCCTGCAAATTATATCGATGCCTTAGGCGGTACTGGCGAAACTGGATATGACTGGATAATTACTGCATTTGAGATGGCCAGAAAACACTTTCCAACTACTCCACTTATGATAAATGATTATGGAATCATGGGTAATCCTACAGCGGCTGATAGCTATATTAAAATAATAAAATTACTTCAAGATAGAAGTTTAATAGATGCTATAGGGGTTCAAGCTCACGCTTTTAGTACCCGAGGCTCAGCCACAAGCATGAAAAATATTTTAAATAAGTTAGCTGACACTGGTCTGCCTATACAAGCAACTGAAATGGATATTGATGGTCTTCCAGGAAGTTCGAATAGTGCCTCTGATGAAAAACAATTAGAAGACATTCAGCGTATTTTTCCAGTATTCTGGGAACACCCATCTGTAATGGGAGTTACATTTTGGGGGTGGCAGAGAGGAATGTGGCGAGATGAATTTGATGCTTATTTAATGAGGAGTAACGGAGAAGAAAGGCCTGCTTTGCAGTGGTTACGTGCATACGTAGATACTGCAAATGTTACGTATAATGTTAGTAATGAAATTATTGAACAAATTCCTGTGGGGTATAGTCTGTCACAAAATTATCCAAATCCATTTAATCCCTCAACGTATATCAATTTTACCATACCTAATAATACTCATGTACGTATAACTGTATATGATATTACAGGAAGAGTCGTACAACGACTATTAAATGAAACAAAGATAGCAGGTAATCATAATATATACTTTAACGCAGACGCCTTATCTAGTGGCATTTACTTTTATGAAATGCAAACAGATGCATTTCGTGAAGTAAAAAAAATGAGTTTAATTAAATAGATCTTTACTCAGTCTTTCAGTGAAATATCAAATAAACTGAATACATAATTCACTAAAGTAACTTCAAATAACTCGTTAATACGTTTACTTGTTTCAACTCTAGTCTTTTACTGTCCAGAAATAGCATACATTTGAGCAAATTTTGCGCAAGATTTGGATCTTTTTTTGCACAATTTATTTGGATATTTGCCCTTAATATCTATATTAGTAGTACATAACAAAAAAGCCCTTTTTCACATTCTAGCGAACCAAAATAAGTGAATTAAAATAATGTATGCACTCAAGACATTCACACGCTCTTTACTATTAATAATTCTATCTGCAACTTGCCTAAAAGCCCAAGATCAATCCCAAAATAATCGATTTGGTAATGTTAGTGGTATTGTTTCAGAATCCATTGATGGAGAAACACTAATTGGTGTCAATTTATTAATCAAAGGCACAAGTTTAGGTACTTCCACAGATGAGTACGGCGAGTACCTAATTCGCCGTATACCTGAAGGTGAGCAAATTTTAATCGTAAGTTATATCGGGTATGAGTCTACTGAGAGGACTATTAATGTTATAAGCGGGGAAACTACTGTTATTAACTTTAAACTTAAACCTCAAACATTTGAAGGACAAGAGGTTGTAGTAAGTTCACAAGCTTCTGGTCAAAAGAGCGCTATAAATGAACAAATTAATTCTCGTACAATCAAAAACGTTGTTTCGGCAGAAAAAATTCGTGAATTACCCGATGCTAGTGCTGCAACTGCCATAAGCAGACTCCCAGGTGTTTCACTTGAGGGTGGTGATAAAATTGTACTTAGAGGCATTAAAGCTTCAATGAATTCAATTACTGTAAATGGAATTCAGTTACCATCAACCTCTATGAATGATAGAGCTACAAACTTAGGATTCATATCATCAAATATGTTGGCAGGTATTGATGTTACAAAAGCTATAACACCTGATATGGACGCGAATGCTATTGGTGGTACAGTTAATCTAAGGCTGCAAGAAGCCCCCGAAAACCTACGTTTCGATTTTTTAATGGAGGGTAGCTACAATACTCAAGATGAAACTGCAGACAATTATCAGATTTGGGGTAGTGTAAGTAATAGATTTTTAAAGAATAAACTTGGGGTATTTGTTCAATTAAATACAAATAAAAGCAATGGTGGTGGAGATTACTCACAAGCTGGATATACTATACAAAATGTTACAGATGAAATACTACCCTATGGTGAAGCTGTCTATGCAATGAATAGCTTCGTCTATGGTGATCAAGTTAGCATAACCAAACAAACGGGTGGTAATATTATTTTTGATTTTAAATTACCAAACACCAAAATAGCTCTCCAAAATACTTATGCTGCTACGAATAACAATTATACAGGACACCTAGATAGATTGTTACTTGCTGTTGGAGAACGACGATTTGATACAGACAGAGATATTAGTAGTAAACAACTGTTAATAAATGCCTTACAAATTGAAACTGATTTTGACTTTGTCAAAATTGATCTAAGTCTTTCAAGCGCTTTCAGTGATAAAAACACAGATTTACGGTATGGGCAAAATAATAGTTTCGACTTTCAGAATGCCTCGATTTCACCTTTCTTATCAAATTTCCCAGTTAATGAAAGACTACTTCTAACACCAGAAGATATATATCAGTTAGAATTCAACCCTACATACCTAGAATCGGATATTACCCCAACAAGAGGTGAAAGACAATATCAAGAATTTTCAGAATGGCAAAAAGTAGCTAAACTAGACATGACGTTTCCAATTGGTATTTCTGACAATATTACTGGTGAACTAAAAACAGGAGGGGTGTATAAAACCTCTGAAAGAAATAATGGGCAAGATAGGATAACTGCACGAATCGCTGAAAACCCAACTTTTTCAAATAGTCTTGCCGAAGAATGGATGAGAGAGAAAGGAATGGACCCAACTAGACCACCATTATTTTCAAACTTTAAAAATTATAAATATGGTGACGGAAGAGGCTCAAATTATTTAGGTGGTGACTACAAAATGAGTCAGGTAATAGATACTGACTTAATGGATCAATATGTACGCTTAGCAAGTGGGAATTGGGGTTTTCATAAAGCAGACTCAAGAAGGAATGATTATTCAGGTATAGAAACAATATCCGCTTTTTATGGTATGATAGATTTTAATCTATGGAATAAGTTTCGTGTTCTGGGCGGAATACGATATGAGGATTTACATTCAGATTATGATGCGAATATGACTCTAACAACTCATCCTGTTGATGGTAATGCACGTATTCCAAACGATGAACTCGATACACCTGAAGTACAATTTGTCGCAGATTCATTAACTAATACAAATAAAAGTATAGCACATTGGTTTCCAAATATACAATTGCAGTACAAAATTAATAGTAATATTGATCTTAGACTCGCGTATACAAAATCGCTTTCAAGGCCTGATTATAGTGCTATAGTTCCTAGTGTATATTATGCATCTTCTGAATCAGGAAGAGCTGGGAATCCTAATCTAAAACCTGCAGTATCTGATAATTTTGATGCTTATTTATCTCTTTATAATAATCAAATTGGATTATTTACTATTGGTGCTTTTTATAAAGAAATAAATAACATGTTTTATTCCGAAGTCAGATTATATGAAAACCTAGACGAAAGCATTATATATCCATCCTTATCTGAAATTGCTAGAATTAATTTTCAAGCTCCAAGCTCTAAAGCTAGTATCACAACTTTTTTTAATAATCCATATCCAGCTCACCTTAGAGGGGTAGAATTTGACTGGCAAACTCATTTATGGTACTTGCCTAATTTGTGGAGTAATATTGTGTTGAGTATAAATTATACTCGAACATTTTCTAGTATGGACTATGCACAAACAAATTATAAACAAGAGGAAGATTGTAGTGGTCGGTTCTGTATACCTATAGCTGTCCCTTTTGACACAATGAGAACAGCACGTCTAATCCAACAAGGAAACCATTTAGTTAATATGTCTATTGGCTATGACTATAAAGGGTTTTCTGGCCGTATTTCGTATCGAATGCAAGGGAATGTTATTACAAGAGTTGCTAATCGCCCTGAGCAGGATCTATTTAGTGGGAATAGTCATGATTGGGATCTTACAATTAGACAAAAAATGCCCCTTGATGGATTAAGCTTATTTCTAAACGCAATGAACATTGGTTATTTACCGAACAAAAATTATCAAAAGTTTAAACGAGATCCTGAAGGACAGGTTTTAAATAACTTGACCCGAACCTCATATTATGCTAGGAGATTTCAGATTGGCCTTAGATATAGCTTTTGAAGATTATAAAAATATTTACTCAAATGAATAGTTAACTAAAAAAAAAAGGCATAAATATGAAAAAAATACTGCTACTAATTATAACAGTTGTCTTAAGCTACTCAAGTGCTTTCGCACAGATGGGTTATGATCCATTTGTATCTGAAGTCCGTGGTGACACACTGCTTGTTAAGGACTACACTGAGATGGAGTCACAGCCAAACTCACTCGTGAATGTCATTCAGTCTGATACTACTGAAGTACCTACGGGTAGAGTGTATGAGCTAAAAAGAGATGGATGGTATCCACTATTAAATCCAGTCACAAATAATGGGCGTCCGATGACTATCGCCGGTCAGGCTAATAAAAGTATAGTCCAAACCAAAGACGCAAATATAGATGGATATCCTGCTGTAATATCAGGTATGTTTGTTGATGCAGATCAAAAAGCTAATGGAAATATACGTTACAGCGATGATACAACTATAAAAAATGTTGCCATATCGCAGACTAATACTGGAGGTAACTTGGGATGGACATTCTTTGTAGCTACTGCTGCTGATAAACATCTTACACTAGATGGAGTTATGATGGAATCTACTAAGTGGGTATTTGCTCAATCAAATCCTTCAACAGGTTCATCACTTACGGTGAAAAATGGGTATTTTGTGAACATGAGTGGTCAGCCTTGTAGACGAAATGGTGGTGTATGGGACAACGTAAATAATAACACTGTACTTATGCATGTGGAGAATACTACCCATATTATGGGATCAGGTATGATATATAAAATGCGTGGATATCCTATTAATAGGGCTATTTTCAATCATAATACATTTGTAAATATGTCGGGTCAAGTTTTTGCAACTATGGGTTATCAAAGTGATTTTACTGTTTCCAATAATTTATTTGTTAATAGTAACGTGCAGGCATACGTACCTGGCTTGGACTATGGTGAAACTGATCAAGATAGATTGCCTCATGGTATTATTAATGTTGACAGTGTTCGATATATTGATAATGACGGTATTGAACGATTAGCCATAGATTCTACCTGGATTAGAGAAACTCTAGGTATTGAGCCAACTGAATTTGGACCAAATAACCGCCATGTTCTTGTTACAAATAATGGAGTTTTTTGGGATGATAAACTAGCTACTATTTCTACGCAATTGAACGATGCTGGCATTACTTGCCCTGCTGATGAAGGCGGTTCATCTTGTGTTGAGGGTAATAATACCTGGGTACCCCAAACAATTACTATGAATTCGAGAAGTAAGTCTATGTTTGATGACGATGAAGCATATCCTTATTTGCAAAACAATGATTGGATTGAAGGAGGTGCACCATCCTTCACTGATCCAGCAGGTTTGATGACAGATGCTTTGGATGATTTAATAGCTTGGAGTGTAGCTGCTGCTTCTGTACCATCTGATCCAATGGCTCATTGGAGAGCTACAGATAATCCTTGGGAAGCAGGACAAGGTTTTGTTTTCTCTGATTTCCCTGTTTTAGCTGATTTATCTTATTCTAACTCACAATACCTAACTGCTAGTTCAGACGGACAGCCTATAGGTGATCTAAATTGGTTCCCAGCTGAGAAAACTAGTTTTGATCAAAACCGAGATCAGCACTATGCGAAATTAAGAACAGCTCTAGAAACCGGTAACGCGGTTGGTGTAAATAATGAAAGAGTAGATTCAGATATACCAGTATCTATCAAATTGAATCAAAACTATCCTAACCCATTCAATCCATCTACAACTATAAGTTTTAATCTCCCAACTTCTATGGAAATTTCACTTAAAGTTTATGATTTATTGGGTAGAGAAGTTGCAACTTTAATTAATAACGAACAGCATACAGCTGGTTTAAATAATGTAACATTTGATGCAAGTAACCTTGCGAGTGGTATGTATATTTATGAATTAACAAGTGCAAACTTTGCAATTACAAAGAAAATGTCGCTTATAAAATAAATACTGCTTTTTATACCTTAAATACTTTAAACCCCGGCTTCATAAATATTGAAGCCGGGGTTTTTTCATAATTCATATCTTAATCCCTCAACACCAACAAAGAGATAAACAACATTTTCATGTCATTTAAAGTAAAATTAGTTTCTACTGTAATACATTTAATTTTCATTGCCGGGATATTAACGAATTGCTCAAATATTCAGCAAAGGGAAGCTGATATAGTTGCAAGTGTTAAGGGTATCGGTGATATAAGTTTCAATGAACTCCAAAATCATTATAGAGATTATCAATTTGATTTAAAATATCGAGATAATCCTGAACAAGGTTATCAAGAGGCACTACAATCTCTCGTGTTGTTTAAAAGAAAAGTAGCTGACTTTAAAAAAGAAGAGATGTATGAAAACAAAAAACTGATGAGTCCTATTCAGCGTTATGTTAATGAAGAAATACGAAGATTATATTTTGAAGAGGAATACTTAGGCAAGTATATCAATGAAGCATCAATTACTAGTTATTACCAGTTGATTAATAAAGAAATAACGTATCAACAATTAGTACTGAATAAATTTTATAATCAAAACACTATCCCAGAAATAAATGTAAAATCTAGAATAGATCAAATATTGTCAGAAATTAATTCTGGAACAGACTTTGATATACTTGTAAGCAGATATTCCGAAGATATTACAAGCAATAATAATGGGCTCATGCCACCGATCAACTGGCGAAATGGTTGGCTAAATTCAACAAATAGAGCAATTTCTAGTATGAACATTGGAGATATTGAAGTACTAGAATCCGAATCCATGTACTACATAATCAAGATAAGCGATATTAAAATTATCGATATACCTCAATTAAATGATATCAGGACAACAATAATTAAAAATTTAAGAGAACAATATTTAGATAGAGCACTCCAAGAATTTGCATTCATGGAAGACAACATTGTAGATACAAAGGATTTTAAATGGAATGAAGAAGCAATCAAAGAAATTGTAAGTTGGTCAAAAGATGACAGTTTTTTTCTAGGTAAGTACAAGGATACCATAAATGAAGCCATTAATTTGAGCAACAATAAAACCATTATTTCAAATAATTTAGAAGACATTAGATATGATGACCTACTTTACTTTTTAAATGACATATTGATTCCAGGTATTGAAAAAGATATTTCTGAAAATGATCTGAAAAACTATATCATTGAAGCGATAAGGACAGATCTAATTATTAATAAAGCCAAAGATTTAGGTTATGATGAAAAAATTTTAACAGAGAATGCAACAGATGCATTAGAGTTTCAATATCAAAAGATCTATACAATCGAAAATGTTGATAATAAATTACCTACGGCGAATGATGCAATTTTAAAAGAATTTTATAATGAACATAAAGACTCGCTTTTATATCAATATGCCTTAACCTCCATTTATGTCAAACTATTCGATGGAAAAAGTGAGGCATTAAAAATGATTGAAAATATCAATGCTGGAGAGTCTTTTGAGCAAGCTGCTAACAGAACCTATAAAGTCAAAAGTTTCATAAAAAATAAAGAGGGTAAAATAAGTTCATACTACAGTAAAGAAGAACCAATTTTAGGTAATATTGCTTTTGAGATGGAACCTAATGAGATCATAGGACCTATAGATACGTATGAACTAGGTATACAAAAATTTGCAGTTATAATGAGTTCAAGAAAAATTGAGGAAAAGGTACCTACATTCAATGAAATAAAGAACTTAGAAAAATTATTTGAAGCTTATTATAGAGAGCAATTAAATCAAAGAGTTAAAGATGTACTAGCTTCAAAATATCCAGTAATTACCTTCGACGATATCATTAAGAAAAACATTAAAAGTGGTGTCTATGATAAACAATAGAATTATTCTTTATTCTTTATTTGTAGTCTCCTCTTCTACTCTATGTTTCGAAATATTAGCAACCCGTATAACATCTGTAATATTTGTTAATCATTTCGCTTTTATCATAATCTCACTAGCAATTCTCGGATTATCACTAGGCGCTATTTTTGCCCACTATTATTTTGATAAAAGAAAACCCACATCCCTAGTAAGTAGCTTATCCAAAAATCTAACAATATTAAGTGTTTCTTATCTAGTATTTTTTCTGTTTAGCTCTATCGATGCGATTGCAACAAATTATTTTCTATACTTTGCGATAATAATTATACCCTTCTTTTTATCTGGTATTTTTTATGCTAATGTATTCAAACATTTTGCAAATATAAGTTATAAAATCTATGGGGCAGATTTAATTGGCTCTGCAACTGGTTCTATATTAGCAATATTACTAATCACATACCTTAATCCTAGTAATGGAATACTAGCCATAAGTATTTTATTAATCAGTGTAGCCTTAACAATATCTACCAGCCAATACAATAAATTATACTATGTACTATCATTTTTTATAACGCTTTCATTATTAGTTTTCCTATCGCTAAATGGCCAAAATAGTATCCTAAATAAAATCCCAATTGGAAAATTTGCTGAAAAAGATTTTCACTATACTTATCCAAATAGAAATATTCAAAAAATCATTACCGACTCTAGATGGAGTATTTATGGTCGTGCTGATTTAGTTGAGTACAATCATCAAGATGTAGTTAGACATCTATTCATAGATGGGGCTGCTGGTACTCCAATGCTTCGATTTGATGGTAATTTAAATAATCAAGACCCAATATTATCTAAACTACTACTTGAATCATCAGGATTTATTCCTCTTCTATTTTTGCAACCCAATGAAAAAAATAACATGTTAGTTATTGGCCCAGGTGGTGGAAGAGAAATATTAGGTGGCTTACTGACTGGAATAAGTGATATAGTTGGTATTGAAATTAATCCAGATTTTGTAAATCTGGTTAATGATAATGAATCGTTTAATGGTGGTATATATAATCAATTTCCAAATATTGAAATAAAAATTGGGGAAGGAAGACAATATGTAAAGCGGTCAAAAGAAAATTATGACATTATTTTTATGTCACTTCCCTCGACTCAGCAGCTTCAAAGTATTGATAACTTTGCTTTAAGTGAAAATCATCTCTTAACTGTAGAGGCTATAGAAGATTATTTAAATAATTTAACCGATGAGGGTCGTTTAATATTTACAATGCATAATACTTGGGAGCTGAAGCGTTTAATTGTAACAATTATAAAAGCATTTGAAAAAACAGGCCTTAATACAAATAATATTTTCGACCATTTGATAATATTTGAGTCTGAATATGCGCCGTCAATTATTGTTCAAAAAAAACCATATTCAAGAGAACAGATAGGTAACAGATTCCAATTAATGAATACCTTAATTGAAGAAGCTCCCGATCTTACATATGTTCCTTTTTTTTGGGACAATTTACAAAACACAACTGTTAATAATTTTTTAAGAAGAATTAAAAATGGTAATACTAATAGTTTAAATGTAATTATAGATTCCTATGATTATGATTTAAAACCGGTTAGCGATGACAACCCCTATTTTTTTAATATTGAAAAAGGTATTCCTTCACTCTATAGCAAACTAACGATATTGGTTCTTATTCTATGTTTGGTTGTGCTGATAGTTCCGTTTCTTAGCATCAGAAAATCAGTTTCACATAATGACTATAACAATCTGATTCTTTTAATTTTATTGTTTACTTGTATTGGTATTGGTTTTATGATGATCGAAATTTCCTTATTCCAAAAACTAATCTTATACCTCGGATCACCAACCATATCTTTATCAGTATTACTTAGTTCTTTGTTAATTGGTATGGGTGTAGGTAGCTATAAAATTAATAGCATCTCATTTAAGACTATTAGAAAGAAAATTGGACTAACATGTGCGATTATAATTGGATTGGGTCTGATTGTTATTTTTTTATACCCAATTATACTAGACTATTTATTGCCATATAATCTAATATTAAGAGCTATAGTTACTTTTGTCTTAATGTTGCCTTTCGGGTTTTTTCTAGGAATTCCATTTCCATCTTTACTAGATATTCTAAACAAAAATGGACTGAATGAATTTATACCCTGGATGTATGGAATAAATGGTTCCATGTCAGTTTTGGGTTCAATACTAGCAGTGTTACTCTCAATGTCCACTGGATATACACCAAGCTTTCTAGTAGGCTTAATATTTTACCTTTTAGTTTGCCTTATTACGCTAAGTCCAACAATGGCAAAGACATTTCCTAAATAACTAAAATCTATTACGGGGAGTTTTTAGAATTTAGGTATTCTAAGTGACTTTCATCTGCAGGTGTTCGAAGATTTATAGATGGTGGTAGTTCGCCTAAATTAGAGTATTCTTTCTCCATTTCATTAAATAATTTTCGTGCAAATTCTTTATTTGCATTAAATAAATTATCTATTTCAAATGGATCACTTTTTAAATTAAACAACAATGAATCGTGGCCAGAAGATGCATTTTTCCACCATGTACCCTCAAAACCCTTAGTCGGTCTTTTTACTTTCCAGTCACCTTTTCGGTAACCCGTTAACTCTTCATATTCTAAAAATAAAAACCCCTCATCTTCTCGTTTTTCTGTATTGTTAAGTACTTTGGCTATACTTACTCCATCTACTAATAAGTTTTTAGGAATTTTAAAACCAGTTATTTCTGCAATAGTAGGGAACCAATCAAGTTGAGTTCCCATCTCAACAACCCTAGTATTGGATGGTATATACGACGCCCACATTGCAATTAATGGCACTTTCATACCACCATCAAAAGAATACATTTTACCTTCTCTTAAACCGCCCGAACTACCACTGTGATCTTCCATAACCAACCAGGGTCCATTATCACTAGAAAAAACTATTAATGTATTATTAAGTAAATCATCATCTTTTAACTTTTTAATTATTTGACCTACACTCCAGTCAATTTCCTGTACCACGTCACCATATAAACCTCGATCAGAACTACCTAAAAAATCATCAGATGCATATAGTGGTACATGGGGCATATTATGAGAAAAAAATAGAAAAAATGGTTGCTCTTTGACTCTGTCAATAAAATCGATTGCCTCTTGTGTATAAGTTTTAGTTAGTTGTGTTTGATCAACCGTATGTGAAAAAACATTATTACCTCTCATATATACAACGCTTTCCATATCATTACTGTATGGAATACCAAAATATTCGTCAAAACCTTGTGAAAGAGGTAAAAAACTTTGATGATGTCCTAGATGCCATTTTCCAATTAATCCTGTTTTATAGTTTTTTTCTTTCAACATTTCAGCAATTGTAAATTCCTCTGCAGGCATACCCTGGAAACTCTCTGGAAAAAACACACCATTAACACCCATTCTTTGAGGATAACGCCCTGTTAAAAGTCCAGCTCTAGATGGTGTACATACTGAAGATGCAGAATAAAAATCAGTAAAAAGGACCCCATTATTAGCCAAATAATCTATGTTGGGCGTCTTAATATCCGTAGCACCATAGACACCAATATCGCCATAACCCAAATCATCGGTAAGAATATAGATTATATTAGGATTTGACCCCCTTTCTATCTTTGTACATTCAGCAAATAATAATAAAGTCAAAATAAAATATAATCGCTTAGTCATATCCATAAGATTGAAGCATGTTCTCTATAGTATTACTATTTAGATATTAGTTATATTAAATATTAATACTATAAATTTAAGATTTCTTTTTTTAAATTAAATATAATTGAATACAGTAATTAGTTAAGAACATCAATTATCTCTGCCAAATATATGAAACTTTTGATAATCAATAAAATTGCACTAATTGTTTCCACTCTTCTATTTCTCAATATAATCAATTGTAGTAATCATGATGTAAATTTGAATTCTAATTTATCTGGATACAATGGTTGTTGTTATACACCAGATGGAAAAAAAATAACATCTAAAAATGAATATAAAAGTTGGCTAGATGTGAATAAAATAAATTATAAAATACCATCTGAAATGAGTTTAATCTTAGGAGGGGAAACATGGATAGGTTCTGAATCGGGATTAGCCAACGAAAAACCTATATTTCAAACCAAAGTACAACCTTTTTTAATGGACAAAAAAATGGTGACTGTTGCAGATTTTAGAGATTTTATAGAGAAAACGGGTTACGTTACAGAAGCTGAAAAATTTGGCGATGGTGTTGTTTTTGACTTTGAACAATCAAATTGGGTGCTAGTACCAAATGCAACATGGGAATACCCGCAAGGACCGTTAGGCGAAAAAGCCAATTATAATCATCCTGTTACGATGCTTTCCTATACTGATGCGGTTGAATATTTATCCTGGGTTGGAAAACGCTTACCAACTGAGATTGAATGGGAACATGCCGCTAGAGGTATTTCACTTCGAGACAATCCTTATAGCTGGGGACAAGAACTCCTACAAAATGATACAACTTATATGGCCAATACATGGAATGGTGTTTTCCCAATTATGAATACAATAGACGATGGTTATCTAACAACCTCACCAGTAGGTACATTTGGTACTAATGAATTTAATCTATCTGATATGGGAGGTAATGTTTGGGAGTGGACATCGGATTGGTATCGATCTTATGAAGAATATAATCAGCCCTATACGATTAATCCTGGAAGTCAAAAAGTACTCAGAGGAGGATCTTTTTTATGTCATACTTCTTATTGTCATGGTTATAGGGTTTCTGCTAGAAGCTATACACCAATAGACAATTCCATGTTCCATCTAGGTTTTAGAGGTGTTAAATCAGTTGATAATATTCTAGATTAGTGAAGACTTTTATTGAATTAATTATATCAATTAGAGATAGTAAACTATTATTTATAAAAAACTATTCTATATCATCAATTTTATATTTTTTTCAATGAATTGTGATTCTAATAATGATGAAAAAAATAATGTAAATAACTTTGGCTATTTAAATGATGGGCGTGTATCAACCGTAATTACATTAAAAAATAGTCAGGGTACTCAGGTATCAGTTTCAAATTTTGGCGCAACAATTACGTCAATTAAAACAGCTGATCGTGATGGAGTCTTTAAAAATATTGTGATTGGTTATTCAAATATTACTCCATACGAAAAAGGAACCCCTTATTTTGGCGCAACAATTGGCCGGTTTGCAAACCGAATTGCAAAGGGCAAATTTACAATAGATAATACCGAATACAGTCTCCCAATAAATAATGGTAATCATCACTTACATGGAGGAGACAAAGGTCTTGATAAAATATTGTGGGATATTGAAAAAATTGACCCACAACAAGTCATATTAAAAACTGTAAGTGCTGATGGAGATATGGGCTATCCCGGTGATTTGACGGTGCAGGTGAAATTTTCCCTAGATAACAACAATAACCTTCGTATCGATTACCAAGCAAATACCAATAAAAAGACTCCTATTAATCTAACTAATCACTCTTATTTTAATCTCAGCGGTGATTTTCAAAATCAAATAAATAATCATGAATTAAACCTAAATGCCACTCAATATACACCTATAGACTCAGAGTTTATACCAATCGGTGATTTACGTAATGTTAGAGACACTCCTTTCGATTTTACTAAGTCTACAATTATTGGTAAACAAATCATTCATACGCCTTCTGGATTTGATCATAACTTTGTACTGGATAAAGAAATAGAACACGAGATGTATAATGATTTACACCTAGCTGCAACACTAAGTGATCCCATTAGTGGTAGGCAACTTCAGATTTATACCACTGAACCAGGTATACAATTTTACACAGGTAATTTTTTAAATGGTACATTAACTACTGAAAACGGACAGCCTATCAATAAGCATACTGCATTATGTCTTGAAACCCAACATTTTCCTAATTCACCAAATGAACCTCTATTTCCAAATACAATTCTTGATCCTGGAACTATATTCAGAAGCTCAACAATTTATTCTTTTAAAGTAACTTCAAAACAATTTTGATTAAATTATTATATATGAAAAAAGTTATAATACTATCATTTATCATCCTATTTTTACTTTATAATAACTTATTTAGTCAAGAATTACGTCTTAACGATTTAGAATATTTTGAATCTAATGGAGTAAATTATCTTGTATATAATAATCTATTTACAGGTGGATTTAATGACGAAAAAAACGCGGGAATTGAAATAATTCATCATGGTACTAGAACTGTACAAGGTGGCGCAATTAGACTTTCTAATACTCCAGAACAATGGGATTTAGTACCAATAATAACTAATAGAATAGTAGATAAAGAAAATGGACGTATAGAGGCTAATCTAAGATATGATGAATTTAATTTTGAATCTGTTATAGTAGTTGAATCTAAAGGTAAAGGTATCGAAATAACAATTCATTTAGATGAAGTACTCCCAGAAGAATTAGAAAATAAAGCAGGCTTTAATTTAGAGTTTTTACCTTCACAATATTGGGGAAAAACATATCTAATGAACAATAGAATAAATATTTTTCCACATTATGCCGTTGGTAATTCGATCACAAAACCAAATGACCAAAAAATAAGACAATACAAAGGATATTCGACATCTGATGCTCGCGGGACTGCCAGATTTATAGACCCCCTCCCACTAGAAAAGGGAAATGAATTGGTTATAGCTCCAGAAGATCCAAGAAGGATGGTCACAATAAAATCTGTAGACAATGACTTAATGCTATATGATGGACGAATATTAGCTCAAAATGGCTGGTTTGTAGTTCGTAGTTTACTTCCATCAAAAAGTAAAGGTAGAGTTCTCAGCTGGTATATAGAAGCTAATTCTACAGGAGATTGGGTTAGAGAACCTAACATAGGTTACTCCCAAATTGGTTATTTACCAACGCAGAAAAAAGTATCTGTCATTGAATTGGATAAAAATTATTCACCTATAGACACAGCATATGTCTATAAGATTGAGAAGGATGGTTCAACTTCCGTTTCATATTCTGGAAAAACCGAACTATGGGGAAGTTACTACAAGTACAATTACATAAAATTTGATTTCTCAACTGTCCAATCACCAGGCATCTATTATTTGAAATATGGAGATAAAAAAACTAATCATTTTATTATACAAGATAATATATATGATAAAATAACAGATGCCACCACTGATATTTGGATTCCTATTCACATGAATCATATGGTCGTTAACGAGGCATACAGAGTTTGGCATGGTGAACCATTCAAAGAAGGTTACAAACAAGCACCACCAAATACAGATCATTTTGATTTACACAGCCAAGGACCAAATGTGAATACTAAATTTGAACCTCTAGAAACGATACACGGTCTAAACGTTGGTGGGTTTTTTGACGCCGGAGATTTTGATATTGAAACAAAATCTAACATTAATGTGATTCAAAATTTAACAAGAACCTGGGAATATTTTAAACCTATGAGAGATCAGACCTTTATTGACCATGAACAACGATATGTTGACATACATAGGCCCGATGGAATTCCTGATTTAATACAGTACATAGAACATGGAACGATGAATTTAGTAGCTCAAGCTGAAATCATTGGTCATATGTCGCAAACACTATCCAATTCTATCCTAGATAATTATCATCATCTAGGAGATGCAGCTAGTATAACAGATGGGCTACAATATAATCCTGAATTAGCACCCTATGAAGTTAATCTTAATGACAGAACTAGTGGTAAAAATGATGATATGTGGGCATTTACAGATCGCGACCCAAAGCGAGACTTATATGCTGCTAATACATTAGCAGCAGCAAGCAGAGTTCTGAAATCGCATAACAGCGAATTAGCTACAAGAGCACTTAATGAGTCTATTCGCTTAAGAAATGAATCACTAAAAATAATGAGCTCTTCTTCTAACAATGAAACTGAAAAAAGTAGTAGTGTGGAAAACATTACAACTAATCTTCAACTCTACATTACTACAGAACAGCAAGAGTATTTAGACAACTATTTAAGCTTATTATGGACTTTTCTAGATGAAAATTTAGAATCTGGAATACTTATAGCTATTGAGGCTATACCTTATATGAATGAAAAATATAAAGAAAACTTAAGTCCCTACATTAAAGAATTCAAAAACTATATAATAGATTTAGAATCGAAAAATCCTTACGGTGTACCTATTACTCTTGGGAATTGGGCTGGTTCTAGCTCGATAATGACATTTGGAACAGCTATAATCTTCGCTAATAAATATTTTCCAGATATCATAAGTCAAGCACATATATTCAAAGCCTCAGATTGGCTATTTGGAAATCATCCCTACCACAACTATTCTCTAGTTTCAACTCAAGTTGCAGTAAGGCCAAAAGAAGTGTTCTATGGGAATAATAGAGCTGACTTTTCTGCAATACCTGGTAATGTGGCTCCTGGTATCTTATTTCGAAAGCCTGATCATTTTGAAAATTATGACGACTGGCCATTTTTATGGGGGCAAAACGAAGGTACCATTAATGGAAATACTCGATACTTGATTTTTGGTTCTGCACTAAAAAATGCTGTGAATTGATAAATCTGAAATTTATTACCTCAAATTGACACTTAAAAAATGAAAAAAATTAATTTTTATTCTTCAAAAATTTGCGTTTTCACTCTATCCTTAATCGTAGCCATATTCTATTCTGATAATGTAGCTGCTCAAAATGAAAGAGCAAATGTTATAGTAATTATTAGTGATGATTTAAATGATTCAATTGAAGGGATGGGTGGGCATCCACAGGCCAAAACACCGAACATTAATAGACTTATTGAAAAGGGTGTTCAATTCGTGAATGCTCATGCAAATGCAGCTATTTGCGCACCCTCTAGAGCTAGTTTATGGACAGGAATGTACCCAAGTAAAACTGGTTTTTATGGACATAGTCAACAAAATAATAGATGGCGTAATTATCCTCTTATGAAGGATGCTGTAACATTGATGGAACATTTTGGTAACAATGACTACAAAGTTTATGGAAGCGGTAAAGTTTTTCATAATGGACATGAAGATAATAGCGTATTTAATCAACCAATGGATGGCGGACCCTCTAGTTTTGGTCCCTACCCCTGGGATGGTACTAGTATGCATTCATGGGGTAAGCCTATAGGATTAGGTCACCCGTCCATGCCTCCAAATATTAGATCCAGTCGTTGGGGTAGCTTTGGACCTTTAAGTGATGTACCTACCATTGATGGATACACCGGCTGGTCAAAAGACTGGGAACAACCTTGGGATTTTCATTATGAGAGCGAAACTGATAGAGAACTAATGCCTGATGAAATAACTGCAAAATGGGTTACTGAGAAATTAAATGAAACTCATGAAAAACCTTTTTTTATTGTTGCAGGTATGAATAGACCTCATGTTCCACGTTACGCTCCTGTTGAATTTTTTGACATGTTTCCAGTTGAAGAGGTTGAGTTACCACCTTATCTAGCAAATGACCTTGAAGATACACCAACAATTTTATGGCAAAATAATTATCGCAGCCAGGCACTACCAAATTTTTTGAGTGATTCAGAAGAAACAGAAATTGGCAGTGAAATGTGGTGGAAAAAATGGGTTCAATCCTACTTGGCTAGTGTAGCTTTCGTAGATCATCAGGTAGGAATAATTTTAGATAGTTTAGAAAATAGTAATTATGCTAATAATACAATTGTAATTTTCACAGCTGATCATGGCTATCATATGGGTGAAAAAGATAATCTAGCGAAAACTACTATTTGGGAGGAATCAACCAGAATACCATTAGTCATACATGCACCTG
>CALKOA010000117.1 GCA_938091655.1 uncultured Balneolaceae bacterium
TCGCCATTACCGTGGTAATTGCCGCCGTTAACGTAGTCTTTCCGTGATCTACGTGTCCGATCGTTCCCACGTTTACGTGGGGTTTGGTTCGCTGAAAGGTCTCTTTTGCCATTTTATTCGTTCTTTTTAGTAAGTATTAAAATATTCTGTTATGATTGACTCTCGATGATTTCCTGAGCCAACTTATCTGGTACCTGTGTGTACTCTTCAAATTCCATTGAGTACACGGCACGACCTTGCGTCAATGAACGCAAGTCGGTTGAATACCCAAACATTTCAGACAAAGGCACGTTTGCCTTAACCACAGAACCATTAGGATCCGAATTCATACTCTGAATAATTCCACGCCTTGAATTCAAATCACCAATAACATCACCCATGTAATCTTCAGGTGTGGTTACTTCCACTTTCATCACTGGCTCAAGCAAAGCTGGCTTAGCTTTTTTCGCAGATTCACGGAATCCACTTTTTGCGGCTAATTCGAAACTCAATTGATCCGAATCAACATCGTGATAGGAACCGTCAAATAATCGAACACCAACATTTTGTACAGAGTAGTTTGCTTGAATACCACTCTCCAATGCCATCTTAAATCCTTTTTCAACCGATGGAATGAATTCACGAGGTATGTTACCACCAACAATCTCATTTATAAACATGAAACCTTCGTCCCGACTTATGCGGTCTTCACGGCCTTCATAATTATCGAAGTATTCAATAGGTGCAATCTCGAATTGAATGTCAGCAAATTTACCACGACCACCTGTTTGCTTTTTGTATACTTCGCGGTGAGTAACATTTCGCGAGATGGTTTCTCGGTAAGACACTTGAGGCGCACCAACATTTGCCTCTACCTTAAATTCTCGTTTTAATCGATCTACAATAATCTCTAAGTGAAGCTCACCCATACCAGCAATAGTGGTTTGGCCAGTTTCTTCATCAGTACTTACCTTGAATGTAGGATCTTCTTCGGCTAGCTTCTGTAGTCCAGTTGATAGTTTATCACTATCTGCTTTTGTTTTGGGCTCAACTGCCAGCTTGATTACCGGCTCAGGGAAAGTAATTTGCTCAAGTATTACAGGCTTGTCTAGATCACAAAAGGTGTCACCTGTGTATACTTCTTTAACCCCTACAACAGCCACAATATCACCGGCTTGTGCAAAGTCTAAGTCTTTTTTGTCGTTTGCATGCATCTCTAACAAACGTCCAACTCGTTCTTTCTTTCCAGTAGTTGAGTTGAGAATGTATGAGCCTTTGTCTAAGCGACCAGAATAAACTCGAGCAAAAGTTAACTTACCAACATAAGGATCCGTCATGATTTTGAATGCAAGCGCACTAAAAGGTGCACTTGGATCTGCCACTCTTTTTACTTCTTCGTCTGTATTGGGATCAATTCCATTTACAGCTTCAACATCTAGTGGACTTGGCATAAAGTCAATCACGCGATCCAGCATAGTTTGTACGCCTTTGTTCTTGAGTGCAGTACCACACATTACGGGTGTAATGTCTTTTGTAATAGTTGCTTTACGAATTGCGTTAATAATCTCCTCAGCCGATATCTCTTCTTCCATGAGATACTTTTCCATCAACGACTCGTCATGATCTGCAATAGCCTCTAGCATTTGCATACGATACTCGTTTACCCTTTCGACCATGTCCTCAGGAATATCAATTACATCGTACTTGGCACCTAGAGATTCTTCATCCCATACTATACCACGCATGTTGATTAAATCGACTACGCCTTTGAAATTTTCCTCTCTACCAATTGGAATTTGAATAGGGATGGGGTTGGCATTTAATTTATCATTCAACTGACCTACTACATTGTAGAAGTCGGCACCAGTACGATCCATTTTATTAACAAAGGCCATGCAAGGAACTTTGTACTTGGTGGCTTGACGCCAAACTGTTTCTGACTGAGGCTGAACCGCACCTACTGAGCAAAGCACAAAAACCGCACCATCCAAAACTCGAAGTGAACGCTCCACTTCTACAGTAAAATCCACGTGACCAGGGGTATCGATGATATTGATACGGTGATCATTCCAAATACAGTGGGTCGCTGCGGAAGTAATGGTAATACCACGCTCCTGTTCTTGCTCCATCCAATCCATAGTAGCCGCACCATCGTGAACTTCACCTATTCGGTGGCTTCTACCTGTATAAAACAGAATTCGTTCGGTAACCGTAGTTTTTCCGGCATCGATGTGTGCCATAATCCCGATGTTTCGGGTTCGGCGCATCTGATCGAAGATTTTGGGGTCCATTGTTGAAGTTTCAGACATGATGTGATGAATAATTTTTAGTCGAAGTTAGAATCTAAAGTGGGCAAATGCTTTATTGGCTTCTGCCATACGATGAGTTTCATCTTTCTTTCGTACGGCACCGCCTTCATTTTTTGAAGCGTCTATAAGTTCACGAGAAAGACGTAAGGACATGGATTTGTCATTTCTAGATCGCGCTGCTTTTATCAACCATCGCATTCCTAGCGCAGTACCACGCTCTTGCCGTACTTCTACAGGCACTTGGTAGGTGGCTCCACCAACACGGCGTGACTTAACTTCTACTACAGGGGTTGAATTTTGAAGAGCGGAACGGAAAACTTCCACTCCTGTTTCACCCGTGCGTTCTTCGATTATTTCAAAAGCCTGATAGACAATTTTTCTTGCTACACTTTTTTTCCCGTCTCGCATTAAATTGTTTACAAAACGAGTGATTAGCTTATCGTCAAATATCGGATCGGGTTGTACATCCCGCTTTTCTGCTTTTCTTCTACGCATAATAGTTTAAACTAAACTTAGGATTTCGCTTTTGGTCTTTTGGTACCGTACAAACTTCGACTTTGTGTACGGCCTTCTACTCCAGCGGTATCTAATGTTCCGCGAATAATATGATAACGCACACCCGGGAGATCTTTTACACGTCCTCCACGTATTAACACAATACTGTGTTCTTGCAAGTTATGCCCTTCTCCTGGTATGTAAGCAGTAACTTCAATACCATTGGTTAGGCGAATCCTTGCTACTTTACGCAGTGCAGAGTTCGGTTTTTTGGGAGTAGTCGTATACACACGAGTACATACCCCACGCTTTTGCGGACAGCTTTGCATAGCAGGAGCTGTAGACTTGCGTTTGTTGGTATTTCTACCTTTTCTAATAAGTTGTTGTATCGTTGGCACTGTTCAAATAATTTCGGTTAAGGCCAGTAATGAGTTTCCTCATCAATTCGAGAGCTTGCAAAGATACAACAACTAAACCTATAAGTCCAAAGACAATTCAACTAAAATGTTTAAAAGATGGAAATAACGTAGTAAATACCTCTATATTTTAGGAAGTAACCGCATCAACCCGTTAAAATATTATAATACCGATATATAACACTGTATCACTTGAATTTATCTAAACTCACCGGACTTAGTTCAATTAAACTAGATGCCCTTGCCAAAGAGGGGATTCATCATGCCCAAGATTTGCTTTTCTTTTTCCCAAGAAGATATCTAGATAGAAGCAATGTGCAAAAGATTGAGCAACTTCGGGGATTGGGAGAAGAAGTAACTGTTGCAGGGACCATAACTCACATTGGCGAACAGGGGTTTAAGGCTAAAAAGCGCCTTGAGATAGTCGTTAAAGATGAAACTGGCGGGATAAAAGCCGTTTGGTTTAAAGGGGCGTATTACATGAAAAAGCGGTTTACCGTGGGCCAAAAACTTGCTTTGTTTGGAACAGTCAAGCAATTTGGACGCCATCTATCAATGGCACATCCCGAAACTGACGACATAAGTAAAGAAAGTGATTTAGCTGACTTTTCGACCATTGTAGCCATTTATCCAAGCGGACAACACTTCCACAAAGCAAGGGTGTATAATAGCAATATCCAACAATGGATGGCTCAATTATTGAATCACCCCTCGCTCAGCTACTTAATTCCTGAATTTTTACCGGAATACATACGCAGTTCTTATGGCTTCCCTAGTCGAATAGAAGCGATCAGAGCTATACATAATCCTAGTTCTCATGACTCCCATAAGCAAGCGCTTAAGCGATTTAAATTTGAAGAGTTTTTCCTGTTTCAGCTTAGTATGGAACGCATTCACAGCGAACGAATAGCAGCCAAAGCTGGGCCTAGCTTAACTAAAAATACCCCCAACACAAGACATTATTTCGAACACATACTCCCTTTTAAGCTAACACCCGGGCAAAAAGAGGCACTCAGAGACATACAGGATGATGTCAGATCGGGGCGGCAGATGAATCGACTTATTCAAGGTGATGTTGGCGCCGGCAAAACCGTAGTCGCCATGGGCGCACTTCTAATGGCAGTGGATAATGGATTTCAAGGGGCTTTAGTCGCACCAACCGAAATTCTTGCAGAACAGCATTATGCCACCTTGAAGGAAGCATTTTCGCAGCTTGACCTATCCATCAGACTCTTAGTAGGAGGGCAAAAAGTTGGGTTGCGACGCGATGTACTCACTGACATTGAGGGCGGTGGTTGTGATATTGTAATTGGTACTCATGCTGTTATTCAGAAGGAAGTTCGGTTTCATAACTTGGGAATGGTGGTGATTGATGAGCAGCATCGATTTGGGGTTCAACAACGAGCCGCATTATTGCAAAAAGCCAATAATCCGCACATGTTGGTCATGAGTGCGACACCTATTCCTCGCTCCCTAGCCATGTCCTTGTATGCCGACTTAGACATTTCTTTGATAAAAGGTTTACCAAAAGGACGAAAACCTATTCGAACAGCCATTCGCTCCGAAAAAAAACGTGAGCATGTCTATCATTTTGTAGAACAGGAAATTAAGGACGGTGGACAGATCTACATTATCTATCCATTAATTGAAGAATCAGAAGCCCTCGATTTAAAGGATGCCACCGCCGGTTATGAAAAGATTTGCAAGCGCTTTCCCTCTGCTCGGATAGCCCTATTACATGGACGAATTCCAAGCGAGGAGAAAGATGCCATAATGCAGTTATTTGCCAAAGGTGAGATCGATATTTTGGTTTCAACAACCGTCATTGAAGTGGGTGTAAATGTTCCGAATGCATCCGTTATGATCATAGAACATGCCGAGCGTTTTGGGCTATCTCAGTTACATCAACTTAGAGGTCGGATTGGTCGCGGCAGCCGGCAGAGCTACTGCATATTAATACCTGATCATGCAGTTAGTGAATCAGGTGCCGTTCGACTTAAAACTATGGAACGAACTACCGATGGGTTTGAAATTGCAGAAGTGGATCTAAAACTCAGGGGACCAGGTGACTTTCTAGGTACCAAACAAAGTGGATTACCTGACTTCAGGTTTGGTGATATTATCCAGGATCAAGACCTCTTGGAATTGGCGAAAAAACAGGCAAGAGAATTAATGGAGCAGGATTTTATGCTTTCACAACAAGAGCACTTAGAATTAAAATATTTTTTTGAATCCTACCATATAGACAAAAAAATGTTTTATGGATTAGCATAAAACATTAAACGCACATTCCCTAAGTAGGTACGTCTCAATATTTTAATCTAGGCTTTAGAATAAGGTTCAAACACAGAGCTGATATCTTTTTTAGTAAGTAATTGATTTAAACGATATCTAATTAAATAAAAATAATGACTAGCGCACCTCAGGTCCATCTTAGGGGTAATAATTCTCCCTAATGATGACTCATTTTTTAAATTTTAATTAATCACATTCTTACCATCTTATTTTTACAAAATGGGTAATTAATTCTAGCAATACAGCTACGTACAATCCTTATAAACACAATAATATCGAATACATCGTTACCCAGAACATGCCGTTTAACAGATTGGTTGTTGTATAGCGAATTGCATAGTACCTAATGGGGTCACCTCACCATCCATAATTATACTAAGTCGTTATAGCAATTAGGATGGTTAGGGCTTCATTTCCTTAACTACATCAGGTCACTTTAAGAAGCTAGTTAGACAATGGGTAACAAATGTTGGGTAAAAGGTCTTCATAACATGGTCAATGTAATTATTTACAGTCAAGATATTGATTTTTATACTTTTGCTAGTTCACTCCGAGATCAAAGTGATGTCATAGTTGTGCATCATTGCAGCAATACTGAAGAGCTTTATACATTGTACCAAACCCATGAAGTCCACCTTGTTTTGGTGGAAACAGGAGAAAATGTAGAGCAATGCAGACACATTATTCAATCATTGCAATCTTTCAGAATCATCGAATGCCCCATTATCCTTATTAATACAACCAATATTTCTACCTTTCAGGTCCTATATAAAATTGGAGTCTTTCAAATACTACCTAAAAATCTACCTAATGAATTACTCAACTCAATTATTCGAACCCATCTCAAATACACGAATATTAAATTACAATTTAGCCTTTCAAAAGCGATTAATTCTAACAATGATATTAATCAGAGTGAGATGCAATTCACCAAGAATTTATTCGCACTTATTCAAGAGAACCTATTCAATTCGCAACTAAATGTGAACCTTTTAGCCGATTCTTTGGGGCTCTCACGGCGGCAGTTGTTGAGAAAATGCTATCAAGTATTTGGAAAAAAGGCTTTTGAAGTCCTTGATGATACAAGATTACGGCTTATTCATGAGATGGTAGAACAACATAACATAAGCATTCGTACCGTTGCCGAAAATGTAGGCTATAACTCTCCTTATTATTTAGAAAAGAAGTATGCTGAGTTGTTGAAACAACTAGACCAAGACGACAGTCACTAGCTTTGTTTCTTCTTTTCTTCGCGCTTACGCTCGTTATGATCTAGGAAGCGTTTTCGAATTCGCAAACTTTCTGGAGTTACCTCTAGCCATTCATCCGCAGCTAAGAACTCAATACACTCTTCCAAGCTCATTTTTTTGGCCTGTGAAATTTTAACGGCATCAGCTGTCTGAGTAGCACGATGGTTGGTCAGGTTTTTCTTCTTTACGACATTCACTACCATGTCGTCCGCCCGGTTATTTACCCCAACTACCATTCCCATATACACTTGGTTACCAGCTTCTACAAAGAAGGTGCCTCGATCTTGAATACCTTCTAACGAATAATTGGTCGTCTCACCTTTTTCTAACGCAATAAGTGCGCCGCGGCTTCGACCTGGAATTTCCCCTGCAAATGGCTCATATGTATCAAACTGTTGGTGCATGATTCCCGTTCCTCTGGTTTCGGTGAGTAATTCACCCCGAAATCCAATAAGTCCTCTTGATGGCACTCTAAATTCTATTCGATTATTTTCTCCTTCTTGGCTCATTCCTTGCATGATTCCCTTTCGCTTCTGCAAATTATCAATGACCCGATTGGAGTAGTCCGTGTGTACATCCACCACAACTTCTTCTACTGGTTCATGGAGAATTCCATCTACATCCTGAAAGAGTACTTCTGGACGGGATACTGCGAATTCGTAGCCTTCGCGTCTCATAGTCTCTATCAATATAGCCATCTGTAACTCACCCCTTCCAGACACCTTAAACACGTCAGGACTATCCGTAAATTCTACTTTCATTGCCACGTTAGTGCGGACTTCCTTCTCCAAGCGGTCTTTTATCTGATTCGAGGTAACAAAACTCCCTTCTAACCCTGCAAATGGAGAATTGTTTACCCTAAAATACATAGCAATGGTCGGCTTGTCTAAATCTACATAAGCTAAGGGTTGTTTATCGGATGAGTCGGCTAAGGTATCGCCAATATGCACGCCTTCGTACCCAGCTATTGCCACAATATCACCTGCTACCGCCTGTTCTACTGGCTCTCTCTTTAAGCCACTAAATGAAAATAATTTAGTCACTCGACCTTTACTTTTGACCTCACCGGTGCCTTTTACTAATGACAGGTCTTGATTTACTTTCACAATGCCTTGCTCTATTCGACCAACGGCTATCCGACCCACGTAATCATTCCAATCTATGCTACTAATTAGCATTTTGAATGGGACATCCATGGGTTGATCTGGCGGGGGAACATGGTCAATAATGGTATCCATTAAACTGGATAAATCCTCGTCCATATTATTGAGTTCTCTTCCTGCAACTCCCTCTTTTGCCACTGCGTAAAGTACGGGGAACTCTAACTGCTCATCCGTCGCATCGAGCATTACGAAAAGGTCGAAAATTTCATTTAGTACATCGTCTGGGCGTGCATCCTTTCGGTCAATCTTGTTGATCAACACAATGGGCTTGTATCCAAGGCTTAAGGATTTTCTAAGGACAAATTTAGTTTGTGGCAATGGGCCTTCTGCTGCGTCTACCAATAGGATAACCCCATTGACCATTTTTAATATACGCTCAACCTCTCCACCAAAATCGGCGTGACCAGGGGTGTCTACTATATTTATCTTAGTCTCTTTCCAGGAGACGGCTGTATTTTTCGACGAAATAGTAATCCCTCGTTCTTTTTCAAGGTCACCAGAATCCATTACTCGGTCATCGACTTCCTGGTGGGCTTGGAAGGTACCACATTGCTTTAATATTTGATCCACTAGGGTGGTCTTGCCATGATCTACGTGAGCAATAATGGCGATGTTTCGAAGGTCTTGTTGCATTTATTTGAGAATACATTAGCCCGATACC
>CALKOA010000118.1 GCA_938091655.1 uncultured Balneolaceae bacterium
GATTGAATAAACCAACAACTAACATCCTAAGGTCGTTATGGAAAAAGAATCTGCCAAACTATTACTTCGTGAATACATAACAACAAATTCTCTGATAAATCATTCACATATGGTTGCGCTAGCCATGCAGGCATATGCCCAAAAACTAGAAAAAGACGAGAAAAGCATTCACGATTGGTGGTTGTGTGGTTTATTACACGACATCGATTGGGAAGTCTATCCAGATCAGCACCCTAATTATGCAGTAGAGCACATATTCCCTAAAGTTGAGGTCACCGAGGAGATAAAACATGCAATTTTAGCTCATGCCCCGGAGCGAACGGGTATACTAGCCGAGTCTGAAATGGATGGCTATTTATTTGCTTGTGATGAGTTATCTGGATTTATACATGCTGTGTCTTTATTGCGACCCACAGGCTATGAAGGGATGAAGGTTAAATCGGTCACAAAAAAGTTAAAAACTCCAAATTTTGCTGCGAATGTATCACGTGACGATATATACAAAGGAGTGGAGCTCATCGGAACCAACTTATCTGATCACATACTTTTTTTGATTGATGTATTTCATACAGCTAAAGAGAAAAATCTTATTGAATAAATTTTTAAGATTATCTTCATATTGTTTTGCAGTCCTTTACCATTTGAACTCATTTATCGTATAAATCGAACATTTTATGAACTCCTTTGTACTACAGTTAGTATTTTTTTTCGTTTCCTTTTTATTGGTGTTCACACCTAGAAATTTTCTACTACATTCAGATAGTTTCATCGAAGAATCACTTTCTACTGAAGATGGTCTATCATTATATATAGAGCGCTCACAACCAATGGATAGCGTATTTAGTACATTGGTAAAGAAGGGCTTAAACATAGACCCTGAAATCTTTGATTGGGCTAGGCGCTTATCGGGATGGCGAACAGTGCCGAGAGGTCATTACCTAATTAACAATAATGGTTCCTTGGACCAATTGTTGGAGAAACTTGGAAGGGGCTTGCAAGATCCTATAACATTGACGGTACTACCTGGGCAGAATATTCAATCAATAGTTCAACAACTCGATAAGCAGAGCATCTATCAACAGGATGATTTTTACGAGGCTCTTAACGATAGTAGCTGGTTAGCTACGGTTAATTCTAATATTGACCGAGTAATTGGGCAATTGTATCCAGAAACCTACCTTGTGTATTGGACCGATCAGCCTAAAACGGTTATCGGTCGATTAATTAAGGAGAATACTAACGCGTTATCTACTTTGATTGAGGGGGAGCCGTTTACATCAACCAGATGGGAAGAGGTGATCATTATGGCCTCTATCATTGAATGGGAGTATAAATTTGAGGAGGAGAAGAAAAGAATAGGGGGGCTTTATTGGAATCGATTGAATAGTAATATGAGGCTACAAGCAGACCCAACAGTAAATTTTGCGTTGGGTGAACGAAGAAGATTGTTGTACAGAGACTACAGCTTCGAGCATCCATACAATACCTATCAAATTAATGGCTTACCTCCAGGACCTATTACTAATCCATCCTATACTAGTTTAGAGGCAGCTGCTCGGCCGGAACGTCATGATTATCTGTATATGGTAGCGAGTCCTGAAGGCACTCATACTTTTAGTACCAGTTACGAGGATCATCAGAAGGCGAGTAAAATCTGGAGAGACTGGATTCAAGAGCAGTACCGAATCAAAAGGCAACGAGAACAGTCAACGCCTTAGTAGAGCTATTTATCCTCATTTTGAGAAGATAAAGAGGGGATATGCTGGATAAAAACGGATGAGTTTATGTGGGTGTTGCGGAAATCGATGGTGAAAGCGTGCCCTTTATAGGGTAAAGAAGTTTTAATACGATTTTTTAAGGCCTTAGCATTTTTAACTGCGTATAGTTCACGCATAACATAATGCGCTACATCGTAGCCTATATAACTAAAATTGGTAGGTGAACTGCCATAGCGAATTTCGTATGATGTAGTAAATTGTTGGGTCTTGGTTTGTGTAGTGTCTACGGCGTACCCTCTACTGAAATATACATCGGTTTCAGGTAGTCTACTGCTATTGATGTTTATACCACCCCATTCTTCTGACCCTAAAATATCTATGGTACTTTGCATAGCTTCTAAGTCTGTAAGTAGAGATTCAATAAGAGTTTGAGCAATAGTCCCGGTAAATGGGGCGTAAACCGCATCAATGATGGTTACACTATCTAAGGTATCGGTGGTGAAATATTGAGTAAAATCGGTGATTCCATACCCTCGTTCTTCGAGATTTTCTATAAAGTCGTACGCTACAAAAGCTCCTAGTCGTTCAGACTCTCTGAGAAAGGAATGGGCTGCTGCTTCACCTAAGCTCCCTTTTTCTGCCAGTATACCTAGCGTATCGAAGCCAAGAGTTCCTACTGCGTATCTGGCTAAAATAGCCCCCTGAGAACTAAAACTAGGATTCACTTGAAACATATAATTATTGTGAAGATCGAGACTATCGGCATTGGCTAGGGGTAAAAAAAGTGGAACCTCAAATTCTTCTGCCAATGGGGCATACAGAGGAGCTTCGTTTGAGAACAGTGGACCAATAATCGCGTTCACCCGATCACCGATAACTAAGGAAGAAATTTGAGTATGTGCAAAATGTTCGACTTCTGAATATTCAGTATCTACCTGCTTGGCCTCTGAGAGGGTATCAGTGGTCGATTTGTAGATAAGGAACATCTTTGCGTCTGGTGTGTTGGCATTGAATTCTTCTGCTGCAAAGGACATACCTTTGTATAAATCTTGAACTACGGCGTATCTAGGGTCTTCCACTGAGTAGGTAGGTAAGAGTACTCCTAAACGATAATGAAACCCATCTGGAGCACTGAACTGTTTAGTCGGATTATATCTACTCCGGTATTGAATTGGTGTAGATAACTGTCGTTCAATTCTACTTAGAGTCAGATTGTTACTCTTACCTGACGCTAAAGCCAATTGCAGTAACTCAGAATAAAAGGTATGGGCAAGCTCATATGGTATAACATACATAAGCTCTTCGAGTATACTGGCTTTAAGCTCAAACGGATACTGATTAGTGAACAATTGGGCTAAAGTTGAAGGACTCAAGAATGCTAAAATATCTTCCAGAAACTTAGAAGCTCTTCGTTTCTGGTCTAAGGTCGATGTAGAACGAATGGATAAATTAAATGCCTGCTCTAAAGCACTATCATAATTGCCGAGATGAAATAGTACCTTAGACTGGGCTAAGCTTGCCTCGGTACCCCACCAAAGGGACTGTTCAGAATTCGAGGCATTGATCAACGTTGATAGGAGAATGAGGGCTTGGTTGTACTGACCTAAACGCACATAACTACTAGCGAGGTAATAATATTCTGCATTGGTATCTGGAGTAGCGTATTGTTCTATTATTACACTATCTAAACCCTGTTCATAAAGAGATAGTAATTCCTGATTCTGAGATAGTGATGGGACTGTTTGAGCGTCAACTGGTTGAAGTGATAAAAGCGTCGCAAACACAGATGAAAATATAATCAGTAATAAATAAACAACCGATTGGTTCATTCTTACCCCCATTTTCCTTTCGTATCCATTATTCCCATTCAATAGTAGCAGGTGGTTTGGAACTGATATCATAGACTACTCGGTTAACCCCGTTAACTTCATTGATAATGCGATTGGAAACTTCTGCTAAAAATTCATAGGGTAGGTGAGCCCAATCTGCGGTCATACCGTCGGTAGAGGTTACAGCTCTCAAAGCAATAGTGTGCTCATAGGTTCGTTCATCGCCCATAACACCCACGCTTTGCACGGGTAGAAGTACCGCTAAAGCTTGCCAAGTTTCCTTATACAAACCAGATTCAACTAGTGCTTCTATAAATATAGCATCGGACTCACGTAATATATGCAACTTCTCACGACTTAGCTCTCCAACCACACGTATTCCTAAGCCAGGTCCAGGGAATGGATGCCTGTCGATAAAATGATCGGGAATACCTAAAGCTCGACCAACTACACGAACCTCATCTTTAAATAACTCACGCACTGGTTCAATGAGTTGAAGTTTCATTTTATCAGGTAAACCACCCACGTTATGATGTGATTTAATGGTAGCTGAAGGTCCTTTAAATGAGACGCTCTCGATAACATCGGGGTAAAGCGTGCCTTGTGCTAAATATTTGAAGGCATCGATATTTTTTACCTCTTGGTCAAAAACATCGATAAAGGTTTTACCAATAATTTTTCTTTTTTCCTCAGGATCGGAAACTCCTGTTAATCGATCTAAGAAAAGTTCTGACGCATCAACACCTTTCACCGGTAAATGAAGTTCTTCTTTATAGAGTCGTAGAACACGCTCAAATTCATCTTTTCTCAGTAAGCCATTATCTACAAATACACATAATAACTGTTCACCAATAGCTTTGTGCAGAAGTGTTGCAACTACGGTAGAATCCACTCCGCCTGACAATGCGCACAGTACCTTATCCTCACCAACTTTACTTCTAATGGCTTCGGTTTGTTCATCAATGAAAGAAGAAGCAGTCCAGTCCCCAACTAACCCACAGATACCAAGTGCAAAGTTCGAGAGTAATTGAGTTCCATATTCTGTATGAGCTACTTCTGGATGAAATTGAACTCCATAAATCGGTTTAGTGCGATGCTTAATAGCGGCAACATGAGCATTCTTAGTCTGAGCGATGATTTCAAGATTTGCATCTATCTCTTCTATATGATCTCCATGTGACATCCATACGACTGAGTTCTGAGGAATATCTTTGAGTAAGTCTTGATCGTCATTTATTATCAGATGAGCTCGTCCATATTCTCTTTTTTCCGCTCGTTCAACCGATCCGGGGTTTAAAGTATGGGAGAGTAGCTGAAGACCATAACAAATACCTAAAATAGGAGTCTCAAACTCCAAAATACCGGGCTGAAGATGGGGTGCACCATCGTCGTTTACACTCATTGGACCACCAGAGAGAATAATTCCAGAGGGTTGAGGTGTTAAAACCTGAGCTAAATCGATATTGTAAGGGTGTATTTCACAGTAGATGTTGAGTTCCCTAAGGCGCCTAGCTATGAGCTGGGTGAGTTGAGACCCATAGTCTAAAATTAGAATCCATTCATTGTGACGGCTCATGCTTTTAGATTAATGCTTGATAGGCTTCAGAATCCAACAATTCGGCTTTTTGATCAGGATTCGAGATGGAAATTTTGATCATCCAACCTTGACCATAGGGATCGTCATTCACTAATTCAGGTTCATCATCAAGAGCCTCGTTAATTTCAATGATTTCTCCATCTAGGGGAGCATAAAGATCGGACACTGTTTTTACTGCCTCAACAGTACCAAAAGTATCCTCTTTTTCACATACATCACCCACATCATTTAACTCGACAAATACTATATCTCCCAATTCTCCTTGGGCGAAATCAGTTATGCCAATAGTGGCTGTACCATCATCATGAATGTGAACCCATTCATGATCCTTAGTGTAAAATAGATGACTTGGTGTACTCATATGGTTCTATTAATTTATGATTAGGCGTTTTGTTCGGCCTTATAGGTAAAAGAAGTTTCTAAATATTTGGTGCTAACAGATCCTTTATTGAAGTTAGGATCGTCCATTAACTGTATGTGATAGGGAATGGTTGTTTTGACTCCCTCTATAATAAACTCTTGTAATGCTCTACGCATTTTTATGATTGCCTCTGGTCTTGTCTTAGCAGTAACAATGAGTTTTGCTATCATTGAGTCATAATAAGGTGGTATTCGGTAACCTGAATAGACATGGGTATCTAATCGAACTCCTTGCCCACCTGGCGGATGAAAGACGGTTATTTCACCAGCAGAGGGTCGAAAATTAAATTCAGGGTCCTCTGCATTTATGCGGCATTCTATGGAGTGACCAGACAAGTTGACTTGATAATCGGCGATAGATTTCCCAGCAGCAACCTTAATTTGCTCTTCGATCAGGTCATATCCAGTAATTTGTTCGGTCACAGGGTGCTCAACTTGTATTCTAGTATTCATTTCCATGAAATAGAAGTTGAGTTCATCATCAACCAGAAATTCTACGGTACCCGCACCCTCATATTGAACTGAAAGTGCTGCATTTATAGCAGCTTGGCCCATTTTTTCTCGCAGAGCTGGCGTTACAAGGGGAGAAGGAGCTTCTTCCAGGATTTTTTGATGCCTACGTTGTAACGAACAATCTCTTTCCCCGAGAGAAATAGCGTTGCCGTGTTGATCGGCTAGAACTTGAATTTCAACATGATGTGGGTTTTGAACAAAGCGTTCAATATAAACAGCTGGATTATTGAAGGCTGTTTCGGCTTCATTGCGACACATTTCGAAGTTTTTTTGTAGTTCTGAGGCGTTCAAAACCACTCTCATTCCACGCCCACCACCACCTGCAGAGGCTTTAACTATTACAGGAAAACCAATGTTGTCACAAACCTTTTTGGCATCTTCATAATTGGTGACAACTCCATCGCTTCCTGGCACAACGGGGACCTTATTATTGATCATCGTTGCTTTGGCTACTGCTTTATCACCCATGGAAGATATAGCCTGGGGTGAGGGCCCAATAAATTTAATATTGTGTTCTTCACAAATTCTAGAGAATTCTGCATTCTCTGCTAAAAACCCATATCCTGGGTGAATGGCATCGGCATTTGTAATTTCTGCAGCCGCTAATATGGAGGGGATTTTTAAATAACTTTCTTTACTTGAAGCAGGCCCAATACATACTGCTTCGTCTGCAAATTTAACGTGTAAACTGTCCTTATCTGCAGTTGAATAAACAGCAACCGTAGGGATGCCCATTTCTTTGCATGTACGGATTATACGGAGGGCTATTTCACCTCTATTCGCAATTAAGATTTTGTTAAACATGTAAACTAGTCCTTAGAAATTGAAAACAGTGGTTGACCAAATTCCACCGGTGTACCATCAGAAACTAATATTTCGGTTATCGTGCCAGAACAGTCTGATTCAATTTCATTCATTATCTTCATTGCCTCAATAATACAGAGCGTTTGACCGGATTGAACCTTATCACCCACTTTCACAAAGGGATCCGAATCAGGGGAGGGTGCTTGATAAAAGGTACCTACAATAGGTGCCTCAATGGTATTTGAAGGAGGAGTAGTTGAATCTGCCAAGTGCGAAGATTCGGTATTTTGAGTGACAGCCGGAGCGGATGATTGGGGAGCCTGAGCAATCATGGGTTGAGTATAACTGACCTGAGATGTTTCGGACAGTTTTTTTACTTTTATTTTGAAATCGCCTTCTTCGATGGCTACTTCGTTTACATCGCTAGCTGCGATTAGGTCAATTATCTTTTTTACTAATTTTAAATCCATAATAAGTAGTTAGCTCTTTCTAAATTAATGTAAGAGGTAGGTAAAACGACCTAATTGATTATTAGATCCTTGCACTACCAAGAATTTTGTTTGATGACTATGTATTTTTAAATAGTCTTAGTTAAGTAGTTCGTTCTATTTAGCTCGTTCTAAGTAGGTTCCAGTTCTTGTATCTACTTTGATTAATTCACCTTCATTTACAAATAAAGGCACATTTACAACCGCACCTGATTCTAATGTTGCTGGTTTCGAGCCACCTTGTGCAGTGTCACCTTTGACGCCTGGATCTGTTTGTTCTACTTTTAATACTAAATGAGCCGGCGGTTCTGCATAAAGCACTTGCTCATCATCTGCATTGAACAAAATTGTACAGTTCTGTCCTTCGATTAAAAATTCTTTGCGCTCTACTTGATGAGGAAAAACAGGAATTTGCTCAAAGGTAGCATTATTCATAAAATAATAAGACTCGCCATCATTGTATAAGTATTGATATTCTCTGGTTTCTACTCTGACAGCTTCTGTTTTTTCGCCAGAACGCCATGTTTTATCAATATTTTTGTCGTTAACTATACCTTTTAATTTAGTCCGGACGAAAGCAGGTCCTTTACCGGGTTTTACATGTTGAAATTCAGTAATGGCATATAACACACCATCCATATTTAAAACCATTCCATTTCGGAAATCGGCAGTCGATACTTTGGACATCTAATAGTATTGGGTTGATGGATATATAAAAATAAAGCTACTTAACCTGAGTAACAAGTTTTAAGCAAATTAAACTGTTTATAGGAAGTTGCTGATGATGTTATACGCTATAGCAGCAGGGCAAATTACATATAGAAAAACAGGCCAAACTTTTGCAAATAAGCTTTGTTTGATGGTAGGGAAGCCGTGTTCCAATTCATTGAGCGCTTCTTCTTTTTTCCAGACAAAAGCTATAAACAAACAGATAAGTAATCCACCAATAGGTAAGCCTAAGTCGCTAAAAATATAACTGAAGCTACCGATTAAACTAGTTTGAAAGGCTATAATTACTGAGATAAAGGTGACTCCCAGTCCTACTAACCACGCCGCTTTTGATCGTTCCATTTGGTGTTCGTCAATGACATAAGACACGGGAACCTCTAATAATGAAATGGTGGATGTAAGTGCGGCTATGCTTAGTAGTAAGAAAAATACAACCCCTAGCGTTACCCCTACAAATCCCCCAATTGTATGAAATAGTGCTGGTAATATCTGAAATACCAAGTCAGTACTAGACGCAAGTTGGTCGCCTACAAAAATTTCTATTCCAGCGCTTCTAGCCACATACATAGCCGGTATAATGAGTAAACCTGCTAAAAAAGCAATTCCTACATCAGCCAGTGTAACAAAAGCGGCTACCTGTGGGATATTTTCTTTTTTACTCAGATAAGAGCCATAGGTGATGAGCGCGCCCATTCCCAGGGAGAGTGAGAAAAAAGCCTGCCCCATAGCGGAGAAGACTAAATCTGTGGTTATACGAGAAAAATCGGGCAGTAAATATTCCCTTACACCCTCCATAGCTCCATCTTGGGTGAGAACGTAAAGGATCATAATGACAATAATACCTATGAGAAGAGGCATCATGGTTTTGGTGGCTTTTTCTATTCCATCGCTTACACCACCGGTTATTATCTTTATAGTGGCTAGCATAAATATGACAGCCAGCAAAGCATTTTTCCAGCCGTTTCCTGTATCGGTCAGTAGATCGGCCATTTGAGTCCATCCGAGGAAATAAAATATTTCCTCAATCGCATAACCAAACGCCCATCCAGCGATAACCGAATAAAACGAAAGTATCATTACGCCACAAATAACCCCCCACAAACCTACTAAGGGAAAAAATTTGTTACTACTAAGAGCTCTAAATGCCCCTACAGGATTTCTTCTAGAAGCCCGTCCTATACTTAATTCAGCAACCATTACCGGAAAACCAATTAAAAAGGTACATAACAAATAAATAATTAGGTAAGCGGCACCCCCTTCAGTAGCCACTTTTGTTGGGAAGCCCCAAATATTTCCTAATCCAACGGCAGATCCAGCCGCAGCTAATATAAAACCTAATCTAGAATTCCAGGATCCTCTTTCTGTAGATGTTTGTATAGCCAATGTAGACTCCTATTTTTAATGATTGTGCTGAAAATACTTTAGTTAGCGCTGTTTTGTAATGTAGAAATTTCTGATAAAAAGTGTGTAGTAAACCATTTACTGCTTTTGACGAAGTAGTATACCCGAGGAATAGGGTACCAGATAGGAGGTCTTCACATATACTCCTTCGGACACAAGTTCATCCGTTATTAATACCTCCCAATTGCCTTTGGGCAGAATAATCTCATGGGATTCGGTTCTATTGCAGTTAATGGATATGAAATAAGTATATGGACTTTTTACAGAATCGCCATTGATAGAGAAGGTTATGTGTAATGGGTCTTGATATACTTTAAATACAATAGACTCGGAGTCGGAATTTTTTAGGGCTTTATTTTCATTTCTAAGTTCAATAAGTCGTTTATAATAAGTGAAAAGCTCCAGAGAACGGTCTTTTTCATCAAAATTAAGGTAGTTCACATCACTATCTTTGTTATAAGAATCATGATCGTAGACGGTACCTTGGTTTTCATTAGAAGTTATCATTTTACTTCTGGCCCATTCCTGCCCCGCGTGTATCATACAGATTCCTTGACTCACAAACAGCATAAACCCAGCTAATTTTTGTAAACGAATGACTTCCTGTTCAATTCCATCTTCGATATTATGGTCTGTTTCTTGATGATGGTCTTGTGCATGGTTTCGACGATCATGTTTTAGTGCAGTACGTATGAAATCACCTAATGTATACCCATCATGACTCTCTACATAATTAACCGAATGTGATGAATGATGAAACAAACCCTGTTCCTCTGATAATAAAGTACCTCTAAATAGATTTTCTACGGTATATCGGTGTATTCCTTGTGGCCATTCACCAAACAATATTCCTCTTTGGTGTATTGGATCGTACCCTTTAAAAGTATTTCTTAGTTTGTCATTCCATGATGGCCAGTTACGCTCAGAAAAACCTGTTGGCTTGTATTCGCCACCCCATGGCTCAGCAATTAGCATAACTCCAGGATGGATAGAGCGGGCCAAGTCAGTCAACTCATCTATACATGACCAGTCCAATATGCCTGCTAAATCGAACCGAAATCCATCTACTTTGTATTCCGTTAACCAGTGTTTAACCGAAGAGAAAATCAGATTTTTGGTTGCTTCTTTGCTTGTATCTAAATCATTACCTGTCCAAGAATCATTGAGGTAATTACCCTGATGATCTAGTCGATAATATCCTCCTTTATCGGAATATTTTAATGGATTTAAATCATACTGGGAGGCATGATTGTACACCACATCCATAATCACCGCAATACCTTCCAGATGACATGCTTTAATAAGGGATTTTAATTCATACTCAGCTCTCGGATTTATCCCAACTAGCGCCATATGGTCCGTTTTTTCCCCTGAGGCATACAACGTTTCCGGAGCATGAAAGAACGAGGTCATATAGCCCCAATAATTGACAGAGGTTGGGTTCCATGTGTTGCTTAAACCACTTTCAATACGCTGTTGAAAGGGTGGTTCATAATACGCAAATTTCTGAATGGGTAAGAACTCCACAGCGTTTACCCCTAACTGCTTGAGATGATGCAAACCACCTTTTCTAGCCTCAATAAAGTCTAGATAGGTTCCTTGATTATCGGTTTTTGCAGATGGGTGTGCTACCAAATCTTTTATATGAGCTTCATATATGATTAAATCACTTGGATTTTCGAATAAAACTTGTGTG
>CALKOA010000119.1 GCA_938091655.1 uncultured Balneolaceae bacterium
TCAGCTTTGTTCACTTGCAGTTAGTTTAGGTGCGGTGGATACTTTGATTCAACACCCCGCATCGATGACACACTCAGTGATGGATGCTCATTTGCGTCAAAAAGCAGGTATAGAAGATGGTCTAGTCCGCCTTGCAGTGGGTATTGAAGATGTAGATGACATTATAGGTGACTTGAATCAGGCACTGGAAAACGTTTTTAAGTCTAGTTAGGAGCTTACCAACTTCCCCCAGCCCCTCCACCACCAGAGCCAAATCCTCCACCGCCACTAAAACCACCAAATCCACCACCACCAAAGCCGCCGCCGCCGAATCCACCACTACCAAAGCCGCTGCGACCTCGAGGGCTATTGAGTAAGCTACTCCAGAGTAAAACATCCATTGCACCAATGGTGCGGCCACCACCGCGGCCACCACGACCCTTGGAAAAAATAAAAAACAGAATCAAAGCAACTAGAATAAGCAGATCAATAGGAAATCCTTTTTCTGAACTGCGGGCATTTTCCACCGCTTCATATTCTCCAGAAGCTAATTGCATAAGCGCGCTAGTGGCTCGATCAAGACCTTGGTAAAATTGCCCACTTTGTAGTGCGGGTACTAGTATGTCCTGCACAACTCTGTTGGCCATGACATCTGGAATAGCACCTTCTAAACCATATCCCACCTCTATCTGTAGCTCTCTATCTTGAACAGATATTAGAATAAGAACCCCATTATACCGTTCAGCTTCCCACATTTGCCAGGTGTTAAATAGGTAGGTAGCGGCTTCCTCTCTTGGCAGGCCCGCAAGATTATTAAGTACGGCAATGGCAATTACATTGGATGTTGTATCTCTATAGTTTCGTAGTTTTTGTTCAAGTATTGCTTCTTCTTGGTTGGTTAGTAGATTTCCAAAATCGTTTACCATACCAACGGGCTTTTGTGGAAGCTCATTTGTGGACTGAGCATATAGCAGACCAGCAGTACTTTGAATAGACGCGCTTGTATGAGTTTGAAATCCCCCCCATATTGTGGAAAGTGGAACAAGATTTGCCCCAAGTATCCAAAATAGAGTCATCAAACCAATGATAGAGGAGCGTTTACTTCTACTTTTTACATGGAAAATGGATTTTTTCAATGGGATATTATCCATAGCTAATAGAATCATCAAGTTCATTTTCGTCATCGTGTTGATACGGAAAGTGTTGTTGTAACTTACCGCCAATGTCCAATAATGCTTTGACGAGCCCATTTTTTATGTTTCCTTCCTTGAAATCTGCTTGAAGGGTTACCAGCGTACTTTCCCAAAACTCTTGACCAACCTTTGTATGAATACCTTCGTCCCCCCAAATAGCTAGTAAATGATCCTCCGTAGCCACATACACAATCACACCATTTCGCAGTTCTGTTTTGTGCATGCCTAACTTTTGAAATAGGCTAGTAGCCCTTTTTATCGGATCTTTTTTAGGGCATTTTTTTTCAATATGCACACGAACTTCGCCTGAAGTTTTTTTTTCTGCTTGCTGAATAGCCTGAACAACGGCTAATTCATCGGCACTGCTTAAAAAGGGCATGAGGTTTACAATCTAGAGGTTTTATGATCTACAGGAATTTCGATACAGATTATTCAAAATCAACTAGAGGTGGTTGTTCGGCTCCCTCATTTGCTTCAAAATAGGCTTTCCGATCAAACCCAGTAATGGAGGCAATAAGGCTTCCTGGGAATTTCCGAATGTCGGTATTGTACTGGCGAGCGGTGTCATTGAATCGTTTTCTTTCGGTGGCAATACGGTTTTCAGTACCTTCTAGTTGAGCTTGAAGATCTCTAAAGTTAGCGTTTGCTTTTAGTTCGGGGTATCGCTCGACACTCACCAACAGTCTAGAAAGCGCACCACTTAACTGTTCTTGTGCAGCCTGGAATTGTTGAATTTTGGCAGGATCATTAAGGTCATCGGCTTGTAGTGTAATAGATGTTGCTCGACTCCGAGCCTCGATAACCGATTGTAATGTTTCTTGCTCGAAATCCGCGGCACCTTGCACTGTGTTGACTAAATTCGGGATTAAATCGGCGCGTCTCTGGTATTGGTTTTCAACTTGTGCCCATGCACTTTCAACCGATTCTTCCGCCGTTACAAATCCGTTGTTAACGCCAATTCCATAAATGACAAGTACGGCGAGTAGGGCAACAATAATGATACTTTTTGCTTTCATAGTTTCAAGTCTCTCTGGTTAAAATATTTGGTTCAGAATCAGATTATATTATACGAAAATCCAAGGTTTAGGATTCAATGAATCTAGCAGAAAATATATAGCATGCAAAAAGAACTCATTCGATACATTTATTTTGATTTAGACGATACCCTATTGAACCATAAAAAAGCCGAACAAAACGGACTGAGAGATATTTATAATAAGATACCGGCGCTTCAAGTGGTTTCTGCGGACGAATTACTTAGGGTGTATGCGCAGATCAATCGGGGTTTATGGATTGAATATGCACAGGGAATTATTGATCGAAGCACATTACACCGCCGAAGGTTTCAAGAATGTTTTGAGGCGCTGGGAATTGATGGTGAACTCTACGGGTATGCCGGATCCATTTATATGGAGTATTACCGTACTCATTGGGAATGGATGAAGGGAGCAAAGCAAGCATTTCTAACACTTCAGAAATACTACGAAACAGGGGTAATCACGAATGGTTTTGCAGAAACACAAAGAATGAAAATACACCAATTTGAATTCGATAAGATGTGCTCATCCATCATTATTTCAGAAGAATTCGGGTTAATGAAGCCAGATCCGGCTATTTTCAATGAAGCGACTCAACAAGCTGGATATGCCCCTGAGCATATTCTCTATGTAGGGGATTCACTGAGTTCTGATGTAGATGGTGCGTTGAATGCGGGTTGGAACATGGCTTGGTACAATCCGAAAAATCTCTCACCTGAAGGGAGGGAGCCTCACTTGAATTTTCAGGATTTTCAGGAATTAATCGATGTCTTAGGGTAGAGGCTAAGCAAAAAAGCTCGTACATTTAACCCATCCTAAAATCAATGTACCGCAAATGTCTGACCACACCTCAAATGAGCCCTCTGTAAATCTTGAATTAGCCTTGGAACATGGTTTAACTCAAGAAGAATATGAAATGATAGTTCAACGCTTAGGAAGAACCCCTAGTTTTACCGAATTAGGAGTGTATTCGGTGATGTGGAGTGAACATTGTTCGTACAAAAATTCCATACTTGAGCTAAAAAAGCTACCCCGTGAAGGCGAACACTTATTGGTTGCGGCTGGGGAAGAAAATGCTGGACTTGTGGACATTGGTGATGGTTTGGGCTGCGCGTTTAAAATTGAAAGCCATAACCATCCTTCTGCAGTAGAGCCGTATCAAGGAGCTGCAACAGGAGTTGGGGGAATTCATCGCGATATTTTCACTATGGGGGCACGTCCTATTGCTTCCTTAAATTCATTGCGTTTTGGTTCTTTGGAAACACCTAGAGTTAGATATCTATTGGACGGTGTGGTACGTGGTATCGGAGATTATGGGAATTCTTTTGGTGTACCAGTCATCGCTGGGGAAGTTTGTTTTGATGAAAGTTATGAAGGCAATCCACTAGTCAATGCCATGAGCATTGGGATTGTTAAAGCGGGGGAAACTGCCTCAGCCATTGCAAAGGGAATAGGGAATCCGGTACTTATAGTGGGAGCGAGTACAGGCCGTGACGGCATCCATGGCGCCACTTTTGCCTCAGAAGAAATATCCGAGGAAAGTGAAGCTAAACGACCTAGTGTGCAAGTTGGTGATCCATTTACCGAAAAATTATTGTTGGAAGCCAGTCTCGAAGCTCTTCAAACCGGCGCCGTCGTTGGAATGCAGGATATGGGAGCGGCTGGAATTGCCTGTTCTTCTAGTGAAATGACCGCAAAAGGTGGCCAAGGGATGCGCATAAATTTAGATTTAGTACCTGCGCGTGAGCCAGGAATGACTGCCTATGAAATGCTTTTATCCGAAAGTCAGGAACGTATGCTCATTGTAGCACACAAAGGCAAAGAGCAAGATATTATCGATGTATATGAGAAGTGGGATTTACATGCCGTAGTAATTGGTGAAGTGGTGGAAGGGGATCAAGTAACTTATTGGAAAGATGGCGAAATAAAAGCCCAAATTCCCGCCGATCACCTAGTATTGGGTGGCGGCGCCCCGCAATACGTACGCGAAACCAAAAAACCAAGCTATCTCGAGGAAACGCAAAACGCTGATTTGTCGAACCTGTCACATCCCGAAAACCTCATAGAAAGTTTGGAAGCCTTATTAGGTAGTCCAAACATTGCGTCTAAACGCTGGGTTCATGAACAATATGACACGATGGTACGTACCAACACCGTTCAAGGCCCTGGCGCTGCAGATGCAGGTATAATTAGGCTTAAAGGAAGTAAAAAGGGTTTGGTAGCAAAAACAGATTGCAATGGACGATATGTTTATTTGAATCCACGTAGAGGGGGGCAAATTGCTGTAGTCGAATCAGCTCGTAATGTGGTGTGTTCTGGAGCTAAACCCATGGCAATAACCAACTGCCTAAATTACGGTAATCCCTATAAACCAGAAGTATATTGGACGTTTAAGGAATCACTTGCTGGCATGGGTGACGCGTGTAGAAAGTTAAACACTCCAGTAACAGGTGGAAACGTAAGTTTTTATAATGAAAATCCTGAGAGTGCTATATTCCCAACTCCAATTATTGGTATGCTCGGTGTAATCGAAGACGTTGAAAAGCATAAAATGTCTCCATCATTCAAAAAGGAAGGCGACATAATATTGTATGTTGGCGCACCTCGAATTGGTTTGGGTGGAACGGAATATCTAAAGGTAATCCATGGATTGACCACCGGTGATGCTCCGATACTTGACTTGGATGTAGAGCTTAAGGTTCAGGAGACGGTGCTGGAGGCGATTACTTCAGGTCTTGTCACCGCTGCTCACGATATCTCGGACGGCGGCCTTGCTGTAAGTATTGCAGAAATGGGTATTTTCAGTTCGATAGGGGCCCAGATCGACCTCAGTGTTTTGTCCGGTTCTAATCATGAAATATGGTTCAGCGAGGCACAATCAGGTATAATCCTAACTTGCCAACCCAATCAAAAAGAGTCTTTGTTGAAGCATTTATCTCAAGGTGGGGTAGATGTTGCACAAATCGGGACTGTTCAAGGGGACGCATTGAATTTTGAAGGAGTTGGTTCGGTGAGTCTTGATCAACTTCATAGCATTTATGAAAGTGCTATTCCAAAAGCAATGTCATAGGTTAATATAGTTAAGTTGATTATTTGCTCGGATACCAGAAATTTGAGCCATATATGCCGAGTCATTAACTTGGTGTAAAAAAATCAACAGTAAAGACTTCAGCGAAAAACCCTCTCAAGTGCAGCTGCTTTTAGTAGGGTCTCTTGCCATTCTGACTCCGGATCCGAATCACTGGTAATAGCACCACCCACAGGATAGTACAGTTGGTCTCCTTGGATAATGGCAGTACGGATGACCACATTAAAATCGAAGTCATCATTTGGGCTCAAATACCCAATGGCCCCTGAGTAAATACCTCTTTTGTAGGACTCATACCTTTCTATAGCATGCATAGCCGCAATTTTTGGTGCACCCGTCATCGAACCCATTGGAAAGCTATGACGAATAGCGTCAAAGCTACTATAATTAGGTGCTATTTGTGCGTGCACTTTACTCACTAATTGGTGCACTGTCCGAAAGGATTGAACCTCAAATAGAGGATTAACATGCACACTTCCCTTTAGAGCTACCCTATGTAAGTCGTTTCGAACCAAATCTACAATCATCAGGTGCTCAGCTTTGTTTTTGAGGCCTAACAATTCCTGTTGAATGCGCTCACTTTCATCAGGGAGGTTGCGCCCCAACGTTCCCTTAATAGGCTCTGACCACAAATGCTCCCCCCGCTTAGCTAAATAACGTTCGGGAGAAGCCGAACAAACCTGTACCCCAAGTCCAGAGGGAAGATCATAGTTGAAATAACTAGCAAAAGGAACCGGCCCATATTCCTGCATAGCTCGATAAAGTGCAACGGGAGACCCCTCAAAGCTGTACTTTAGTGCATGAGAAAAATTCATTTCATAGTAGTCCCCCTCACGAATATCTGCCTTTACCGACTCAATAGTATGTAGATAATGATCTTTCGAAAGCCCCTCCAGAGGCTTAATACTAAACTCCTGCGACTCCGAAGAACTGCCTACAAAGCGTTCCCGAAGTTCGGTCCAACGCTGTTCACCCTTAAGCCATTCCACCTCATTATTTAGCTTATTTTCATGGCTGGAAGTAGCTGCTTTTGCCAAAATCCCAGGTTCCATAAACCATAAATCAGCTGCTTCATATAATTCGTCATGCCCACTCTCTAGATTTTCTATGAAGTTTTTCAAATCGTAGCCCAAATATCCAAACCACCAACTTTGGTTTTGCGCTATTTTCAAGGCCGACCATAGGTCAATATGATCCAGTAAAACAGAATACCAGATATCATTTTCTCTGGTTGATGTTTGCCCCAATTCGCTCGGTGTTGTTTGCCTTGAATCGCCGGATGAATATGTATCAACCAGAGTCGTTTTTTGTGCAATCTCTAGTATTGTTGTATCCGTTTTATCCTGCATGATAGTCCATTCTAAGCTCGGAAACGCTTGAAACAGGATTTCGGCTATGGTGCCAGCCACCCATAGCCGCTGTTTATACACCATAATTTGACCCACTGGGTCACCAGCAATCCAATGATATTGACTTTCTCTATGTTCATTAAGTTGCGACTCCAACAAGACCATGGGGCCAACTTTTGGAAGCACAGATAGTGCGTTATCAATGAAGAAATGAGTAGTCAATTTTGTGGGGAACTTAAACGGATTTCCCTCTCAACTAGGATTGCAGCCGAGTGGGTTGAAGTTTGCGTAAGTTAAAAACAATTCATCAGACAAAAATACTGCTTTTGGCGTTTTTTTGGACCTCTTTTATGTACCTTTACGGCAGTTAGCACGAACAGCTCTCTAAACAGGTACATTTTTTGAGTTAAGTATTACCGATGTATAAAGAACTTATAAAGCCGCTTCTTTTTCTGATGGACGCCGAACATGCCCATGATTGGGCAATATGGATTGCAAGCAAAACGAACCAATCAGAAATACTCCAACATATAGTGCGTCGACTTTATGGAGTGGCCGATTCGAAGTCAAGCGAACAAATTTGGGGACTTCATTTCAAAACCCCACTCGGTTTAGCAGCTGGATTTGATAAAAACGGAACGACTCCTCGTGCCATGCAGGCTATAGGCTTTGGTTTTGTGGAAGTTGGTAGTATTACCGCTCATTCATCCATTGGTAATCCAAAGCCCCGTGCTTTTAGGCTTCCCAAAGACCATTCTTTAGTAAACAGGATGGGCCTGAATAACGAGGGGGCAGCCATAATTATAGAGCGGTTAAAAAAGCTTCAATTGGACATTCCATTGGGTGTAAATATTGCCAAAACTAATGACCCAACGATCGAGGGAGGTGCAGCCGTAGAAGATTATATTGAATCCTACCTTCTAGCCCAACAGGTGGCCGATTACATTACCATTAATATTTCTTGTCCAAATACAGGAGAGGGTAAAACCTTTGAAGATCCCGGTGCACTTAATGAACTATTAGCTGGGATCAAGCAGAAAGCCAGTCAGGTTGACCCGCCCGCGAAGCAACAAGGAATTTCTTTTTCTTCCACCTACGCACATGTCCCAACTACCGTAAAATTTTCAGTGGATACCACTCACAAGGATTTGGTAAAATTAGTAGCAATCTGCGAGGACTATGGAATTGACGGCTATGTTGCCACAAATACATCTAATAGTAGGGAAGGCCTCTTGCACTCCCAACAAGAGCTTTCCGCAATAGGGCGGGGGGGATTGAGTGGACGAGCTATCGCTAAGAGAAGTTTAGAGATGACACGTTGGCTTTCGGAGGAACTAGCGGGAGGTAAACCGATTATTTCTGTGGGGGGAATCGATTCGGTAAACACTGCACTCGAACGCCTTGAGGCTGGTGCCCACCTACTTCAAATCTATACCGGACTCATTTATGAAGGCCCTGGCTTAGTTTCGGATATTGCGAATGCGTGTACTCGCAATTAAGCTGGCTTGTAGTCGCCGGTAAGCTGTTAAGGCTACTCAAGCTCGGACGGGTCAATAACTATCTCACAAACCAATCGGATAGAGCGCCCATTAATAATGGTAGGTTCAAAAGCAACCTCCGATGCCAATCGGGCATTGATTGCGTCCACTAAATCTGGACTAAGCTCTGCATTGGAAGCCGAATCGACGGTCTCAAAACGATCGATGATGCCCCGTTCATTAATAAAAAAGCGATAGCTCACCGGACTTATGATGACCCCTTCAGGATAGGAAATACTCGATAATAAGGCCTGTAATCCTCCTCTGAACGATGGGGTACTATCTAGGTCAGCGCATGATTGATAATCTTCTATAGTGGATTGCTCCTCCACCGAGTTGGCCAAATCTGAAACTTGCGTCAGTGAATCATTTAAAAATGAGTCTATATTTAGTGAGTCGGGTTGTAATG
>CALKOA010000120.1 GCA_938091655.1 uncultured Balneolaceae bacterium
GTTCCCATCCCGAACACGGCCGTTAAGCCCTGTAGCGCCGATGGTACTGCATTGCGGTAGAGTAGGTCGCCGCCTCCTCCTTTTATAAGCCTCTCCGAGCTCCGCTCTGAGAGGCTTTTTTTATACCATACTTCATGGAAAATAAATCGTATATTTAACGTCTAATCGGCTCTAAAATCAAGTTAAGAGCAGCAATATTACTTGCGGAAAACAACCAACATGGAATAGTATATGATAGATTTCGATTCATTCTTATCAGAGTACAAAAATAAATTAGCTAAGATTTTCAAAAAGGAACATGAGACCAATGGGGATGCATTAGAACGAGGGATATCCCAAGAAAAGTTATCTGAAATACTAATGTCAACACCCTTAGCGTCGTTTATTCCTTCAGAACACGGTGGATTTGGTGGGCATACGGCAGAAGCTTTAAGCATGTTAGAAGCCAGTTCGTATGAATCATTACCACTTTCATTGATGATGGGTATAAACGGGGCTTTATTTTTGCAACCATTAGCTAATTATGGAAGCGAAGAAGCCAAGAATGATGTCTTTGGTAGAGTTGTGCAAAAAGGTAAAATGGGCGGCTTAATGATTACTGAACCTGATTATGGTTCAGAGGCATTAAAAATGCAAACCAGTGTAGAATATAATGCATCTAACAATCATTATTCGGTTAAGGGGACTAAGCATTGGGCAGGTCTAACTGGAATGGCAGATTATTGGATCATGACGGCTCGTGAAAAGAATTCCCAAGGTGAACTTGGGCGAGATGTATCCTTTTTTGTACATGACTCAAGAAATGGTGGCATTGAAGTAAAAGAGTATTACAACAATCTAGGGCTGTATATGCTTCCTTATGGTAAAAATAAGGTGGATATCAACGTACCTGCATCTCATAAACTAACCCCAAAAGGGACGGGTATTACCTTGATGTTAGATTTACTCCATCGAAGTAGGTTGCAATTCCCTGGTATGGGTATGGGTTTCCTTAGAAGAATGATGGACGAGGCTGTTCAGCATTGTAGAGAACGCCTAGTTGGTGGGGTAAGTTTGTTGAATTACGATCAGGTTCGTTCCAGAGTATCCCAAATCCAATCTTATTTTACGGTTTGCTCTGCAATGTGTAATTTTACAGCGGCCAATGTGCCTCTCACAAAAAATACTGCTAAAATGGATGTAGAAGCTAATGCCATCAAGTCGGTTTTAACTGACTATATGCAAAAGGCGTCACAATCTCTTTTACAATTAACCGGTGCTAAAGGGTATAGATTAGATCACATAGCAGGTAGAAGCACTGTAGATAGTCGACCTTTTCAAATCTTCGAGGGATCTAACGATATCCTGTATCAACAAATTACGGAATCCGTAATGAAAGCGATGCGAAAGGTAAAAAGTACCAACTTGTATGATTTTTTAAAAGGGTATGATTTAACAGCGCAGTCCTCGGACTATTTCAAAGATGTACTCAATTTCGAGATTGATATGAAGATGTCTCAACGCAAACTAGTTGATCTTGGTAGAGCATTAGGAAGAATAATTTCTATGGAATTCACCATTAATTTAGGTCATCAAGGTTTCAATAAAGAGTTAATTGATCATGCTATAACCAACATACAAGAAGAGGTTAAAGCAATTATGAGTCAATTTGCAAACACCAAACTCTCCGATGTGGTTGATGCCTACCATGACAACAGCTCATGGTTTACTCTGCAAAAACAACTTGCTCACTAAGTTGATAACCTTAGTTTTTACTTCATGAAACAGAGCACTAATTCTAGTCAAAATAGTGAAAAGAGAGGTGTCTTAGAGCAGTATATGCTACCCTATCTTAATGTATCTTCGAAATTCCCATTATTTCCAGGAAAGAATTCCATTAAAACAGAAGCGGCACTACTTGGTTGGACAGAGCAAGAATTAGAACAGGCTAGAGCTAATCTCCAAGAAAATGCTAGGCAAGCGGCACTAGAACTACTCAAAGAAGATGATATAGTAGATCAACTTGATGCCTTACCATTCGACGGAGAAGAATGTATTGCTATTTTGGGTGACTCAATCAGTTTGGATGCTCAAGGTTGGGTGTACATTTTGGGTCATTTACTCGACATTGGAAAAGAACAAATACATATCAGATGGATCAATGCTAGCCAGGCATATGATACAACTACCGACGCTTTACGCCGTTTAGATCGCGATGTTTTAGTACATAATCCAGATTGGGTAATCATTGCACTTGGTACATTTGATGCGCAGCGTTTGGCTATCTATCCGGATAGAACCTTAATTCCACTTTCGGAAACATGGGAAAACATTCAAGCTATCCAAGATATTTTGGATCAAACGCTAGAACATCCACCGTTATGGGTTAGTCCAGCAGCAGTCATCTCAGAATTACTTACAGAACATGCGCTGTACGATTTCAGCATTCATCCAGAAGATTTAACGGCCGTTCAGGATATCGTTACGGGAAAAATAGGGGGTATTGTTGATCCAAAAACAGAAAGAATGGGTAAAGATGGCCCCCAAGCGTGGCACTATATTCCCGATGGATTACACCACTCTTTGACTGGTCATATGCAAACGGTAAGAGAGGTGATTAAAACTTTGGTCGAGATAGACCAAAAAGGGTTTGCCAATATAATGGACGAAGAAGCTTAAAAGTTCACCGAAAACCGGACGAAATCAATTCCTGGCTGCTGTTTTAGCTGCCAAAGCCCACCATCTTGAATAGGGATTTCATAAGTTGCAGGTTGCATAAAAGCCAGGGCAGTAGATCGATCGGCGAGTACAAAAGTATCGAACAGACCAAAACCAAAACCAGCGATAGCTCCAGCTCCTGCGCCGTATTGTAGTCCTTGTACCAGAGGTTCATTAGCTACCAGCATGACGGAGGTTGCAATAACCGCACCTGCTGCAGCTCCATAGAAAGTATCCAATAGAACAATGATGGTAGAGTTGTTTCCATCATTAAATATCCCTGAGACAACGGTAGGATTACCCCCCGTCTTTAGTAAATCAAATGCGCCAACACCAAGCCCGTATAATGTTCCCAATCCCAGCCCTACCTGCAGTGGATAAAAATCAGTATCATTCGTTAAAGCCATACTAGCCCCGCCTATAAGAGTACCAGTGAGTGCACCGTTAAGTGTGTTTTCACCCAAGGTGTTGATGGTTTGGGCAGTCGCTCTGTTAGGTTGAAAGGCCCAGGATAAAACAAGAATAATTACAGCAGCAATTATCCAAACAAGTATTTTTTTCAAAACCATAATGTATGTATAACTATTAAAATGAGCGTAGATGCATATAAACGAGATGCATATTAGTGGTGTGCAACATTAATATTGGAGGATAATACAAAATTTCAGGCAGGATTTTGCATTGCAACCTGAAGGATTTTACCATTGAACAACCGGTGACCTTTCAAGCAAAAGTCAGCCACATATCCACCCATCTCTTCTGGTTGAACTGGGGCTTTAAAGCCAGGGAAAGCTTCATTCAACATTTCGGTCTGCACAGCCCCCAAGGCCAATGCGTTCACTGCTATTTCTCGATTCACCCATTCGGTGCTCAGGCTTTCTGTGAGGATGTTAACCGCCCCCTTAGCAGCACTGTATAAACTGAGCCCTGGAAATTTAGAACTACCCTGCACTCCACCCATGCTGGTTATGTGCACCACATGACTTCCGGGCCCCATCAACGATTCAAGCGCACGCGTCCAACGAAAAACCATAAATACATTTACCTCGAACTGCAAGACCCAGTCATCTTCGGTGGTCTCAGAAAATGGTTTGTTAATGAGGAGTCCGGCATTATGGATAAGCCCGTCGAGTTGTTCATTCTCCAATAAAACCCCAGAAATAGCTTGGGATACGAGCGCGAGATCAGTATCCGTAGTATACCAGTGCAGTTCACCCGGCTGATCATCGGAAAAAGTAGCTAATTCAGAGTGTAGATTCTGCCTACTTAGTCCAAAGACCCGGTGTCCAGCGGAGAGTAAATACTTTACGGTTGCCAGGCCAATTCCTCGGCTGGCCCCTGTAACGGCAATATTTTTTTTGTGGTCATGATTATTCATACGAATAAAATACAACTTCTTATGGTGCTAGTAAAAGAAAAGCTAGGCTATTATCTTAGGTATAGGTATTTAACTGAAAACCTAATTATATGTCAATTGAGCGCGATATTTTGGAACGAATTCCACCCCATATTCGAGGGCTGAAAGGCTATGTTCCAGGGAAAACTATAGAAGAAGTGGTAGCGACCTATCAACCGGATAGAATTTCGAAGCTTGCTTCCAATGAAAACAGATGGGGCTTTGCGCCGGGTGTTTCTGAAGCAGTAGCTAGGGCCATACAAGTCGCCAATAATTACCCTTCAGCACTGGCTAACCATTTACGGGCTAGCTTGTCGACCAAACTATCTTGTACGCAGGAACAATTGGTCATTGGAGCTGGTTCTGAGAGTTTATTAGGGTTACTTTGCCGTACATTTTTTGGGCCTAATGACGAAATTGTAACATCTTCGGCCACATTTGTTGGGCTTAATATTCAAGCTCATATTCATCAAATACCCGTCATCCAAGTTCCACTTACCCCTGACTATCGCTTCGATGTTGGGGCTATTGCAGCCAGCGTGAATGAACGAACCCGTGCGGTGTACATTGCCAATCCAAATAATCCTACCGGGACTATTATTACAAAGCAGGAGTTGGCTATGCTTATGAGCTCTTTGCCTGAACAAGTGATGTTGATTCTCGACGAAGCCTACGTTGAATTTGCGCGCGAAAATCCGCTATACCCCGATTCCCTGCCCATTATTACCCAGGCGAACACCTCGATACACCCGAACACACTCATCTTGCGCACCTTTTCGAAGGCGTACGGGCTGGCTTCCTTTCGAGTGGGCTATGCACTTGGCCCAGCGGAATTAATTCAAGCGTTATGGAAGACCAAAAATACCTTTGAGCCCTCGGGAATTAGTGAAGCTGCCGCTATTTCTGCACTAGAAGACGATCATTTTTTATTTAATTCTGTCCAGCAAACTCAACATGCACGACAAGACTTTGAGGCATTTTTAGCCCATCATGAGATTCCTTATGTTCCATCGTCGGCTAATTTTGTTTTGTTATTGGCTCCCGATGAAGCTCAGGCCCTTCGAATAACCGAGTCATTGCTTCGTTTGGGGGTAATCGTGCGCCAACTCTCGCCCTTCGGTATTTCCAACGGAATTCGCATAACGGTGGGTTTAGAGGAAGAGATGGTTCACCTTAAGCAGGCCTTGAAAAAGTGTTGGCACACTGGTTGATGCAAACCGGCCAGTGGTTAATGCAAACTAGCTTACATGATCCAGAAGACAAATAAACCAAGCAAAATTATCATTCCTAAGTCACTGAATATGAACGTAAAAGGATTTCCAATCTGGTTAATGGGGCTTGCCATAGTTTGTGCGGTCCAATGTACCCTTCCGTCGGTGGTTCAGGCGCAAAGTGTGCACCGCTATGCTATATCATTTGACCAGGCGATGCAGCATCAGGCGAGGATTTCGGTGGAGTTTCCAAATATTGATGAGCAGCCCCTGCAGGTGCGGATGTCTAGGACTTCGCCGGGCCGCTATGCGATTCACAACTTTGCAAAGAATGTGTATGACGTTCAGGCTTACGACGAGCAAGGCAACCAATTAGAAATCGTTCGACCCAATCCTCAGCAATGGAATGTGCTTGGGCATAACGGATATGTACGTTTCGAGTATACTTTATTTGCTAATAGGGGAGATGGAACCTATTCCCAAATAGACGAAACACATGCTCATTTGAACATTCCGGCGACCTTTGTCTATGCGCGAAATTACCCGCAGCGGCCCATTGAACTTGCTGTTGAGCTTCCAAAAGATTCGGAATGGAAAGTGGCCACCCAGCTAAAGCAACTTAGCCCCACATTATTGTATGCCCCAGATTTTTACTATTTCATGGATAGCCCAATAGAAATAAGCGACTATCATTTACGTGAGCGAATGGTGGATGGGCAACTCATTCAATTGGCGCTTCATACGCCAGCCTCGGATCGGGAGGTCAATGAATATTTTGCCAAGGTAATGGCCATAGTTGAGGCACAAAGAGACGTTTTTGGCGAATTACCCGAGTTTGATTTTGGAAGGTACACCTTTCTGAGTTGCTATATGCCGCAGGCCAGTGGGGACGGGATGGAGCATCGTAATTCGACCATTGTGACCAATGCAAAACCCATGGAGGAGCCTCTTGGAAATACGTCGATAGGCACTATTTCGCACGAATTTTTTCACGCATGGAGTGTGGAGCGCCTTCGTCCAATTTCTCTAGAGCCCTTCGATTTTGAAGAAGCCAATATGAGTGGAGCCTTGTGGTTTGCGGAGGGCTTTACTTCGTATTACACCAATTTAATACTCGCTCGCGCTGGAGTGATAACGCCGGATGAGTATGTGGAAGGACTTGCTCGAACGCTGAATTATGTAATGCTTTCTCCGGGTAGTCAGTTTTTTAACCCCATTGAGATGAGTTACAGAGCGCCATTTGTAGATGCAGCTACTGCCATAGATCCAGATAACAATGCGAATATTTTTATTTCCTACTATTCCTATGGTAGTCTGTTGGGTTTGGCATTGGATCTGACTTTGCGCACCGAAACTGAGGCTAGCCTGGATGAATATATGAGGACCTTATGGCAGCAGTATGGGCGTAATGAGCAACCATACAGCATAAAAGATCTGGAATCCACACTGGCTACACTAGCAGGGGATTCGTTGGCTCGGGCATTTTTTGCTCGGCATATCTATAGCAGCGAGATGCCGGATATGCAGCGATTACTCAGTAGTGTAGGAGTAGAGCTCGCCCTGGAAAATGAGAATGAGCCCTATCTTGGGCCGTCAACTCGGTGGATGGAAGCGGATAGAGCCTATGAAATTATCTCGGCCCCGCAGATGGGAAGTCCCGCTTATGAAGCAGGACTACGTCTAGGGGATCGTATTATGTCGGTGGATGGGCTGCGAGTGGAGACTAACCGAAGCCCAGCTTCCATTATTGAGGGCAAACGGGTTGGACAACAAGTGGAAATCGCATTTAAGCGATGGGGTATGTCAAAAAGTGTCAGTGTTCAATTGAAGGCAAACCCAAGAATGAAGATCGAACGAGTTCGGAGGTTATCTAGAGCAGAGGCGGTCGCATTTGGAGAATGGATCCCAGTTGGGCAATAACACAATAAGGCAATAACACAGTAAGGCAAACAGTATAACGAAATAAATCAACCATGAAGGCATCAATTTCAACTACTTCTTCACCATTACAACAGGCAACACCATCGCAAATGGTAATAACAGCTTCAAAAAAAGCTTCAACACTAACATCAACCAGAAAGTATCACAGCTATAAAAAGCTCGTTATAGCAACGTCTGCTTTGGTTTTCGGGCTTATTGGAATGCTGCTGCCGGCTCAGAGTTTTGGGCAAACTGGGGATCAAGTGTCGGAATCGGCTATTTTGTCGATGAAGGAGCGGGCTTCCGTGATTGATGACGTGTTAGCCGATCGGATGGAAACGGTGCTTCCGGAGATTATGCGGCGGGAAGGGGTGGATATGTGGATTATTATTTCACGTGAGTATAACGAAGATCCGGTGATCGAGACCATGTTGCCAGCATCTTGGTTGGCGGCTAGGCGTAGAACTATTTTGGTGATTTATGACCGCGGTCCTGAAGAGGGTTTGGAGACCTTAGCGGTGGCGCGTTATGATGTGGGAGAGGTGTTTAAAAAAGCCTGGGATAAGGAAGTGGAGCCCGATCAGTGGAAGCGTGTGCGTGAAATTGTTGAAGAGCGCGATCCTCAGCGAATTGGGGTGAACCGTTCGGAGCATTGGGGCTTAGCCGACGGGATTGTAGCCACGGATTATGAGCATTTAATGAAAAATTTGGGCGAAAAATATGCCTCTCGGGTAGTTTCGGCTGAGAAGGTGGCCGTTGGATGGTTGGAAACTCGGTCGGCTAAAGAGCGCGATTTGTACCCTCATATCGTGCGAATTGCGCATGGGATTTTGGAGGAGGCCTTTTCGGAGCGGGTGATTCATCCTGGGATTACTTCCACCGAAGATGTGATTTGGTGGTTACGCGAGCGAGTTCGAGATTTAAATCTAATTACTTGGTTTCATCCCAGTGTATCCATTCAACGGGCCGATCCGGAATCCTTCGATCACTTGAGAACCTTTGATTCGCGACCTTCCGAGGATATTATTATGCCGGGCGATTTGCTACACGTGGACTTTGGAATTACCTACCTTCGCTTGAACACCGACACGCAGCAGCATTTTTATGTGCTTAAACCCGGTGAAACCGAGGTTCCTGACTATCTGGTGGAAGCTTTTGACCGCGGAAATAGGCTACAGGATATTTTCACTAATAACTTTGCGGTTGGGCGTACGGGGAATGAGGTGTTGGCGATGTCGAGGGCACAGGCCATTGAAGAAGGCATCAAACCGTCGATCTATACGCACCCAATCGGTTATCATGGTCATGCAGCGGGGACTACCTTGGGCATGTGGGATTCACAGGGTGGAGTGCCAGGTACTGGAGACTATCCTTTACATTTGAATACCGCCTATTCCATCGAGTTGAATGCGGCCAGTTATATCGAAGAATGGGGAAAAGAAATTCGGATTATGCTAGAGGAAGATGCCTACTTCGATGAGCGTGGGGTGTGGTATTTGGATGGCCGGCAGAAATCGATATTGACCATTCCGAGAGTGGCGGCGACGCAGTAGGGTTGGGGTTGGGATCACAATCACCAACCCAAGTCTAAACCCAGTCCTCCACAATCAAGCGGCTCACTAAGCGAGCGAAATCCTCTTTACGTGCATTGGCCGCTTCTTTGACCTCGTCGTGATTCAAGGCCTGCCCTGTAATCCCAGCAGCGGCATTGGTGATGAGTGAAACTCCCACCGCAGGCAGACTCAACCGAGTGGCTTCCATCAACTCCGCGGCGGTACTCATGCCAACGGCATCTCCACCCATGGCGCGATAGGCATGGATCTCGGCTTTGGTTTCATAATTGGGGCCAAAGACGTACAAATAGTTTCCTCGATGAACGGATAATCCCAAATCGGTAGCCGCAGCAAAAGCGTGATCGGCATAGCTTTTCATATTCCAAGACCACTTGGATGACTGCTGTATGATTCGTCGATGGGGTCGAATGATATGATCAATGACCATGAGGTCTCCCACATTGTAGGATAAATTTATCCCGCCAGCGGCATTGGATATCAACAGTTTATTCGCTCCCAGTGCATGCGTTATTCGCACAGGAATGATGGTTTCTTCAATCGCGTAGCCCTCATAAAAATGAAAACGTCCCGAAAAAGCCATGATTTTATGCCCTTCGAGTTCGCCAAAAACGAGCGCCCCGGAATGTCCCTCAACCGTTGATTGTGGAAAGGAGGGGATATCGGAGTACGGGATGGTATGCGTGATGCGTAGCGCCTCGGTATAGTCTCCTAGCCCGGAACCTAAA
>CALKOA010000121.1 GCA_938091655.1 uncultured Balneolaceae bacterium
CTAACGCATAGTTTTTCCATTCGGGCTTTGTATAAATCCATTCCTTAAGAATGGTCGCAGGAACAAAAACTAATGTAGAATCAATGCATGTAATTGCATCCACTTTACTAGGTATATTGCGTAAGGCGGATATAATTGACATTATACAAGTTTGCCGATTGAGCACATGGTATATCAACACCTCCCTTCCCGTGTCATTATCTTCTTTGAATACTCTTAGTCTACCTTCAATGACAAAAGGAATCATGGTAATTTCGTCACCACAAGTAACTAATTGAGTACGAGCTTTAACCTTAGTAATGGTTCCATATTCTAAAATGGTTTGGAATAATGAGTCTGGTATAATACTTGAAGGTTCCGTTATAGGCTTTTCAGTGAATTTTTTTTGTGATGCCATACCCTAGTTATGGATTAGTTGATTATACAGGTCTATTATTTAGAAACAAATTAGATGCCACCTTATGTTATCAAATTGTTACTAACTAGAGGTTGTGTAAAAATGGATACGCAGTGACAACACTTAGGTGATTATACTTAGAAATATTAATATGTTTTAACATAATAATATAAAGGGTATAATATTAGTAATTATTTAAATCAATTTACGCATAAAGCATAATTTACATTGTTTTGGGTTAACAATAGACTTGATAAGGATGACCTTTTGTACATGCTTTAAAAGCTGTGTAAATTTCTATCAATAAAATGCCCCACTTTAGATAATCTGAAGAGGGGCATTATTTTTTAAGCAGAAAAGCTTAGAATATAAACAGGCTAGGGCTAAACGGTAAAAATTTTAATCCTCTAAGACTGATTCGAGTCGGGTACCATCTCCCAGTAAACCCATAGGGCCGAAAATTAAAATCCTATGCCTATGTTTGTTCATATTTTAACACCCGATTTTTTTGAGGATACTTTCCGCTAGTTCGAACATATCTTTTTCTACAGAGTAAAATGCAGATCGGTCGTCTCCGGAAAAGGCCATTCCAATTCCATTGGTAATAAAACTAAGCCTAATATCTCGTTCTGGATCAAAATAGGCTGAACTTACCAGTCCGTAGGCCAACCCAGAATGCCCAAACATCGTACGTGATTCTCCCAGCATTACATCTAAGCCTGGCTCTCCAGTGAGTATATGAACCCCTAGTCCCCAAGCTCGGAAAAGCCCGCCATATGCATCACCCTGTTGGGAATCTGCATGCCATTGGATCTCCATCATTTGTGCAATCGTTTCGGGGTTTAACCACCCCTCAGGTGTATAATTTTGGCTCAGGGCATTTTGCATATGTTCTAGTAGGCTCATGAGATCTCGTGCGGAAATGCGTAGTCCTCCCTGAGGCCCGTATGGGATGGCATTTACCCCAATGAGTACCTCTGCTCGGGTTTCAGGGTATCGCGGGCCTTCCTCCAAGCGAGCTTGCCGTTCTTCTTGGCTGGGTCGACGGTCGGCTTGGGGCGTCCACTGGTTGTCGGGTTTTCGGTAAAGGGTCGCAGGAAGTTCGTCATAGGAGCGCGTATAGCTACTGAACCCGGTTTGCAGTCCAATAGGATCAAAAATTTCTCGTTTGATGAACACATCAAATGCCTCCCCGGAGACTTTCTCTATTAACGTACCTAGAATTCCAAACCCCAGGTTGGAGTATTGAAACCAGCTACCTGGAGCTTGTTCCCCAAAGAGTTCATCGGAATAATATTCTCCACTTGGTAGTAATAGCTTGGAAAGGGAGGGAGGGACCTCAGAGGAATAGCTTTGATTTAAAAACTGGTTGTATGCGGGGCCATCTCGCAAGGAGGATTGATGGCTTAGGAGTTGCCGCGTGGTGATGGGAAGCTCCGGATGGGTTGGATTGCGTACGGGGAAGCCAAGGTAGTGCTCGAGGGGAGTATCCAACTCTAATTCTTGGGTTTCTACCAGTTTTAGCACACCAAGGGCCGTGATCATTTTAGAGATGCTAGCAATTCGGTAGGGGGTGTCAGGGGTGATAGGATCTTTTGCATCGTAGTCAGCCAAACCTATAGGAAAAAATTGTACAGGCTGGTCTTTGCAAGCCAGGCTCAGAATCCCCCCCATCATATCATAGCGCTGTTGGATCTGTTGTAAGGAATCGGCTATGGAATGTTCGGTGGGATACGGTTGACCATTTATTTGTGGGCTTTGATAAAGGAATAGACTCAGAAGCCAATATAAGCTGACTAAAGATAATTGTGATGTGAGTCGTTTACGTAAAATGATATTGGAAAAAAGTCGTGAACTCATAAATAGGTACGGTGGATATGGTAGGTTGCTCTAATAAAATATACAAGTTGAGTTAGTTTTCGTAATACAAAACTAGTTCAAATTCATTGTTATCATTTGCTTGAGATTCTTTGTTGGAAAGGCTTGATGATTTACTTGGCAAGTGAAAAGGTCTAAAGCCTAACTTTGTATAAAATTTTGCCAGATGTACGTCTTCAATGGTTAACCATATGGTACGATTTGTGTGATATTTTTTAATGGCATCCATCCAATATCTTGCTCTTGATTGATTGCGATATGCTGGAAGAGTAAAAAAATAGGCTATGTATAAACCGTTGGTGAAATAACAGTGCGCTTGCTGTTCCAGCCAACTTAGTTTTGGCATTGTGTGTTCGAATACAATTCCAACGCTTTGGAGTACTTGGGTTTCATATAAAGCAAATACATTACATTTATGCTGGAGCCTTGGCCATTGAGGAAATAATTCTAGCTTCCAATCAGATGGTAAAAAATGAAAGAAAGCCTGTGTGGGACTACTAATTTTCTTCCATTCCAATATGGATGTATTAGTCACATTGAAAGAAAATATTGTTGACTTTCTATAGCGATCAATTTTTTCCATTTATATGTATCCCCAAGAAAGTAGTTTATCAGAATCTTCTGCCCATCGATTGCCTATGTCATTACGGTAGTAGCTATTGTTGATGATTACATTTGAAATTCTGTTATACATATTCTTCTGAGCATCTTTTATGGTAAGCCCAGAGCCAGTAATTAATACTACGATCCCTGAATCTCCCGTAACCAACCATTGTCCGTTAATCATTTTAACGTGCACAGGGTGTACTCCATCACGATTTTGGGATTTGAATACGACGACAGAGTCTTTGGAAAATAATCGGAAGCTTTTTGGGTCATGAAATGGGAAGGGGGGTACAACCATGTAGGCGCCCACCTGAAACCCCTTTTTTACATGAAGGGGGGCGGTGGATCCATTTGCAATTCTAAAAAGTAAACCCCCAAAATCTTCAGTAATGGCATCTTTTTGAATATAAACTTGTGGGTATCCAAATCGAGAGGTGAATTCAAGTGGGTATATACCATGGCCATTAACGATTACATTAATATCCAGATGACCCCTGAAATTATGTTCAGCTAATGTTTGTTCCATTTTTAAGAGAGTTTTTTCAGCTAAATTCGATTGAGTTGTCCAATACATGCTGGTACCCATTTCACCGGTAGACACTCCTAATTCGTTTGGAAATAATTTTTTATGTTCAAAATTGATGTTAAAAGGTCGAATAAAGTGAGTACCGTTGAAGAAACCAGAGATAGCTACCTCAACCCCCTTTACTTTTCGCTGTATTTGAAACGTTCCGAATTCCGCACCCCAACTTTTTTCATAGGCTCTTAGCATGTGAATGACATCGTTTCCTTGATCATCCTGTCCTACAAATAAGAGTTGTTTTAGCTCTTGTGTTTCTCCACATGGTTTAATCACATAGGCATCTGGGTTATTTTGGATGTATTGAATGGCATCCATAAAATTCGAAAATTCTTGAGATGCTAACACCTTTACTCCATGTCGAATTAACTCTTTTTGCCCAAAGTCTCTATCTAACTCTAAACGATCGGTATATGCTGATCCTCCAAATACCACTTTGCCCTTGAACCGCAATGCATCTGCCATACGACCAAAACCAGTGTAATCGAAAACAATCAAGTCAGCCCAATCAATAAAACGCTCCCAATGATTAGTTTTCTGGACAAAACCATAACCAACTTCTTTACTGGCTTTGTCTTGTATGTGCATTTTCACGTTGTGCCCATCTTTTTTTAGCTGGTAGGCAATATCCAGCGCGTCGCCCCATTTGGAGACCACGAGTGTTTTCATAAGAAGTCATTTGTTAAACATCGATTTGAGCGTTTTTTAACGTTGTTTAGTGGGTTCAAAAGGGAGGCGTTAGAACCAGTCAACACTCGTTTAACCGTCAAATAACTGTTTTAATGCTACGGTTTTTTTTAATCCGAAGGTATAGTTTTTTAAAAGAAAGTTGAGTTTATTTGCAAGGTTAACTAATCAACGGAATTGACTAAAAAACAACGCTATTTCGCCCTACTAGAGCAGATACATTTTCCTCTTTGGATCATCAAAGATTTTTCATGGTTTATTGCTCTAAATTACGATGCTTCGGCTTCCTACTTTAAGTACGTTTCGATACTATTTGCCATCCCAACCATTAGCATTTCAATTTATTTGATCTTTACTGAAAAACGTACGTTTTTGTTATTTGGTCATGTATTGTTGGCTATATGGTTGCTAGCAAATACACTGTGGATGGTGACGGAGCTTTTTTATCATGAGGCCAAGATTGTTTCACTTTTATTTTTCTCAATGGGAGCTATTCTTGTTCCATTTTTTACCATTATGATTGTGAAAGATTTCAAAAAAACCTCACAACATCCCTTAGAGTAGTCGAGTTGGCTACTCGTTATCTTATTCTAGGATACGTTCCCAATACCCTACGTCGATCCACTGATTAAATTTGAATCCGGTTTCTTTAAAGTGAGCCACTTGGCTGAAACCCATAGACTCATGAAACTGTATGCTTGTGGGATTAGGTAGGGTAATTCCCGCTAAAACGGCATGAATTTGGTTCTTTTTTAACCGATCCAACAGCTCCCTATAGAGTGAACGAGCAATTCCTTTTCTGTGATGAGTTGGCTCAACATATACACTGATCTCCATGCTATGTCGGTAGGCCGTCCGATCCTTCCAAGGTTTCGCATAGGCGAAGGCCACAATGCTAGTTTCATATTCGAAAACTAACCAGTGATTCGGATTATGAGTTTCGATACGTCGTTTCATTTCTGAACCACCTACAACCACCTCTTCAAAAGTAACGGTACTTTCTAAAATATAATGGTTATAGATGCGAGCAAGGTCCAGGGCATCTTCTAAACGTACGTTGCGAATCATGGTTATGAAAAACTAAGTGATTGCCTTAGGGTGCTAAACTATTGTCCTACTAATATGAGCTCCTGTTGAGGTGGTATCAGATATTCGGCTCCCTGTTCGGTTATTACGGCCATCTCCTCAACGCTAATGGTTTTGGTGGTGCTATCAGTTAATTGCCAAGCGTGAAAGCCATCGAATGCAAATACCATCCCGGGTTTAAGAAGTAACTGAGCGGCTGGACGCTGACCTGGAATATGAGATCCGCCTAAGTTTGGTCCCGCATCGTGTGCAACATAGCCTACGGGATGTCCGGTACTCCACATTACGTATTGGCTACCATTTTGGGCCATTAAGCTTCGTTGTGCGGCGTCAACATCCTCTCCCCGTACACCGGGTTTCATCGCATTAAAGGCTGCAAATCCACCATTCCTGGCCGATTCCCAGTAATACTGTATATCTTCAGGAGCGTTTACTTCACCTGGTTTTAATACATAGGCAAATCGTTGGATATCGCTCACCCATCGGTCATATAGTTTAATACCAAAGTCGGTTTGAATAACATCCCCGGGCATAATCACTTTTTGTGTGGCATGAGAATGACCCCGGTCTGGACCGGAATTTACATTAGGATTCTGCGTGGGGCTCCATGCTTCTCCAACACCAAATGCCTCCATTTTTGAATCTAAATAAGCCGCTACTTCTGCATCGGTGGTAACTCCAGGAACAATGGTAGCGTAGGCTTCTATTTGCCAGGCAGCGGTCAATTCAGCTGCTTTTCGCATGATTTCAACCTCGGCAGGTAATTTTTTACTTAACCATTCGTAGATGAGAGTTTCAGATGATACCAATTTGGATACCTTTTCTGAACTTAAGGCATTGGTTAAGGCGATATACTGGGAATGGGAAAGGCCATCGGCAAGCTTGTTATTCTCGGAGGTATTAATGGCAATCCGACGTAATGCTAATGGTTCAATAAATTTTGCCGCATCTTCGATAGCGGATGAACCACGTTGCACGGGGATTACTCGATTGTGATTGTCTAATTCATCGAGAGCTGTGGCTTCCCCAACCGGAGAGAATACGATGGATTCAAAGCCCTCTTGTCCAAAATAAAAGAGGAATACAGCCGTGCCACCTGCATTTTCGCCTCCTACATGATCGGCCATAGGATCATTATCATTCTCTCGACATATCACCAACCAAGCGTCAATATTAACGCTACTCATAGCTGCCGGTAATAAACTAGTTAGTCGTTCTTTACGAATTTCAGGCCAAGGATTTTCTCCCCAATCTATGGTTTGCTCCGATGAGAGGGAGTCCGATGAGGGTGTAATCGAACAGGCGGAAAGGATGAGTATGAAAACAATAAAAATGCGCATAAACTTTTTCCAAAAGTATAGCTACATCAAATGCCCCAGTCAATGCTTTTAATTATGTTTGATAATGGTTTTATTATGTGCTCCTCGATAAATCTTAGCCATTGAATCCAGCCAACTATGAAATTATTTTCACGACTTTTTTTTGCCCTGATATGTTCTTTCCCTGCTACACTATTTGCCCAAGGCATTTTCAGCTTTGAGGACGTGATGAAATTTGAAGACATTACCAGTTCTGCCATCTCGAGTAAAGGGAATTGGATCATATATTCGGTAGCTCCTGATCGCGGCGATGGACATGTGGTTGCCCAATCGATTAACGGATCCACTAGCTATACGCTTCCCACCGCATCTAGGCCCATGATTTCATCCAATGAGCAGTGGATTGCTGCCCGTCGAGATGTGGCATTGGCGGTGCAACTTAAGGATTCTAAAAAAGCCCCAAAAGCGGGCTTGTATCTTCTCTCATTAGACGATGGTTCGGTAGTAGAATACGATAGTGTTTCGTCTTATGAGTTTTCTAACGATGGTAAGTGGTTGGCTTTTCGTCAGCTTGAAACCGAAAAGGTGCAGAACCTAAAGTCTAAAAATCGCTTGTTAGGGACTCCGTTACATCTTAACGATTTAAGTACTGGGGATGTGCATACGATGCGCTTTGTTACCGATTTTGCCTTTGATAGCCTCTCCAATTACATGGCCTATACCGTGGTTGATACCTCAGATTCTGAGAATGGTATCTATGTGATGGATTTGGCATCCAAACAGTTTGAACCCGTGGAAAAAAGGGTGCGTGGGGTATTTTCGAACATCACGTGGGAGCCCAAGTCATCGGATTTGGCCTTCACGGTGGCCACATACGACGAGCAGTATACTCGAAGTGATGCCGACCTGAGGCTTTGGGACTCGAGTCGTAAATCGTTACGTACACTGGTTTCGGCCGAGGATATTGCCGATGGATATGCCTTGCGAACACGAAATCGATTGGTATTTACCCACGATGGGCAGCGCCTTTTCTTCGGCCTTCGAGATCGTGATATGGTGGACTTGGAAACCAATGATAATTCGGACGCCGATGCTGCGGAATCCGAAACCGATGCGTCTGATGACGCCATTGATATTTACGATGTGGATGCGATTGTAGGGGATCGCGGCTTGGATATTTGGCATGGCGAGGATCCGTTAATAAAAACACAGGAGATTGTGACGTGGAATCGCCGAAAGAATCACTTGTACACCGCTGTGGTTCATTTTGAACGTAAAGAAAGCTGGACGCAATTGGCCGACAAAAGTATGCCCAATATCTCCATTTCGCATAATCAGGAGCATGTTCTTGGCTCGAATGATCAGCCCTATCAACGTGAAATTACCTGGGATGGAAGCTATAGTGACTGGTATTTGGTCAATCTCAAGACGGCCGAGCGAACCTCGCTATTGAGCCGATATGGTTCTCGTCCACAGCTTTCGCCCACGGGTGCATTCGTAGTTTGGTACGCGGATAAGCATTGGAATTTATTTCGGGTTGAAGGGGGAGCCTCTCAAAATTTAACGGCTTCTATGGTGGTGCCATTCTATAACGAAGACCATGACTATCCTAGTGATGTTCCTGGTTATGGGGTTGCAGGTTGGACCCAAAATGATGCGCATATTCTTATTTATGACAAGTACGATATCTGGAGCTTTGATACCAAGAGCGGTGCGGCTTCTTCCCTGACGGCAGGGGAAGGCCGGGCAGAAAAACAAATATTTCGTGTGCTCGATTTAGATCGAGAGAATGCTCCTTTTACTTCTGGGCAATCGGTGGTGTTGAGTTCGTATCATGATCTGAAGAAGAATTTTGGCTTCTATTCGGCAACCATTGGCTCACAGGGAGTGCGGGTGTTATTAGAAGAAGACAAGAAATTTACCTTTGTGGCAAAGGCTTCTGAGTCGGACGCCATTTTGTACAAGCGCGAGGCCTATGACGAATTCCCCAATCTCTGGGTGGCCGAAGATGTTTCATTTGAATCCGTGAAACAGCATACCAGCCTCTATACGGATCTCAAAGAGCGTTGGAATTGGGGAAGTGCCGAATTGGTCGATTGGCTCAGTACCGATGGCACATATATGCAGGGAGTGGTAATAAAACCCGATAACTACGATCCGGAGAAAACCTATCCGATCATGACCTATTATTACCGGTTTTTCACCGATCGACTACACGATTTCAACGAACCAAAAACCAATCATCGCCCAGTCTTTGCGCAGTATGTAAGTGATGATTATGTGGTGTTTTTGCCCGATGTCCGGTTCGAGATAGGTCGACCTGGTTTTGCAGCCACCAAAAGTATTGTTCCAGGAATTCAAAAATTAGTGGAGTTGGGCATTGCCGATCCCGATAAGTTAGGATTGCATGGGCATTCGTGGAGTGGGTATCAAACCGCGTTTATTGTGACTCAAACCGATATTTTTGATGCTGCGGTATCCGGGGCTCCTGTAAGTAATATGACTAGCGCGTATGGTGGAATTCGATGGGCGTCGGGAATGGCGAGAAGTTTTCAGTACGAAAAAACCCAATCTCGAATTGGTAAAACACTGGTGGAAGCTCCATTGATGTACCTGGAAAACTCACCGGTATTTTATGCCGATAAGATTACCACTCCTATGCTTATTCAACATGGGGATGATGATGGTGCGGTACCCTGGTATCAGAGTATTGAAATGTACCTAGCTATGCGGCGCTACAATAAAGATGTCATCTTCTTGCAGTATCATGGCGAGCCTCATCACCTCCAGCGTTATGAGAATAAACTCGATTATGCCATCAGAATGAAGGAATATTTCGATTATTATCTAAAGGGTGAAGGCGAACCGGAGTGGATCAAAAGAGGAGAAGCGTATCAAGGAAGGTAAGAGAATTGAATCCTATTATAGTTGAATCTCTAGTATGATGATTAGTAGAATATTGGGTAACGTAGTTTTGTTAGAACTGGCCTGGTAGAAGCACTAGTAATAATGAATAAGTTGTCATATTCATCTTCGTTAATCTTTGATACCTCAGAGCCGAGAATTAAGCTTGTTAAGGTAGGGGTAGTATTACTGTGTCCAGAAACTAGTACCACCCCCGTTGTTTCTTTTAATATTTCCGCAAATCCTGCTAAATCTCGTGGATCATAGGGGTTCACTGGTAATTCCAATGAGTCCGCTAAAGGTTGGACGGTTTGCATAGTACGCTTGTATGAAGTAGAATAAATAGCCGTTATTTCTAGGTCTTTTAGCATATGAAATAGGGTGTTGGACCGTTCGACACCTACTGGTGATAGATCGGGGTCACGACTGGAATCCAATTTTTCGGCATGGCGAAAAAGTATGATGGTAGGTTCTACAGTTTGCGCAGCTACTTTTGTTTGCGCAAATACAGATGAAGTATCAATGAATGTTATAACTAATAGAAAGGGTAGGTATGCTTTGTAAAACAAGGTAGTCAAGTTATATGGTGTATGGATTAACTAGTGGGCAATTCGTATAAATCAGGTTCATTTTGCGGCAATAACTTTAATCTCAATCTTGGCATCGAGTGGAATTCGAGCTGCTTCCACTACCATTCTAGCAGGGAAATCTTGGGTAAAGTAATCGATGTATATGCTGTTGAATTCCGAGTAATTGTCTAAATCGTCCAGAAAAACATCCACGCTAACTATATCTTCTAATTCGTAATCTTCAGCGGATAAAATTGTTTCGATATTATCTATTGCTTGACGAACCTGTGATTCCAGGTCATCACCAGCCAATTCACCTGTTTGTGAATCTAGGCCTAATTGCCCAGATACATAAATGGTATTACCTACTCGAATTCCTTGTGAATACACCCCAATAGCAGCAGGCGCTTGATCGGTTACAATAATCGTTTTTTCCGTAGTTGAATTGGTTTGGGATGCGCCAGGTGAGCAGGCTGTTGCAAGTAATAGTACCAGAGATAAAGGAATTAAATTATGCATCAAAAACCTCCTGCTTCATAGCTTCGGTAAATCTAGCAATTTCTTCGGTAGTAGTGTACACGTTGGGGGTGACTCGGATACCATTGAATTGATGATGTATTATGGGCGTGACTATTATGTTGTGTTTTCTCCAAAGAGAACTACTTAGCTCTGATGGATCCTTACCTTTAACCCCAACTGTTACTATCCCACAGGCAAATGATGGATCGCGTGAGGTATGTAAGGTGACTTTTGGATCATCAATTAATTCGTCGATCCATATATCATTTAAATATTTTAGTCGGGCTTCTTTCCTCTCACTACCTATTCCCTCATGAAAGGTGATGGCCTCTCCAATAGCAAGGTAATTTGCAGCAGGATGTGTTCCTATTTCTTCGAATTTTCGAATGTCATCATCCTGATTTTCATGAGCTGCCATTAACGGCCACAGATCGCCAATTTTATCCTTTTTCACATATAAAAGCCCAGTACCATGGGGTGCAAAAAGCCATTTATGAAGACTAGTCGTGTAATAGTCGCAATCTAGGTCATCGTGAGTGAATTGAAAGTGAGCAAAAGCATGTGCTCCATCAACCAGAACAGGTATTCCTTTTTTTCGTGCCATTGCAACTACTTTCTTAACCGGAAGTATTTGCCCGGTAATATTTACAATGTGGCACATGAGTATCATTTTGGTTTTTGGGCCAATGTTACGCTCAAAGAGTTCTACGATTTCGTCTTCATTTTCGGCAGGTACTGGAAGGTCAAATTGTTTGAGTACAATTCCTTCTCTGCGCTCTCTTTGTTTGAAGGTATTGATCATTCGTGGGTAGTCATGAGTCGTGGTTAGAACCTCGTCACCTGGTTGCAGATCCATACCTAGTTGGCATATTTGTAGACTCTCGGAGGCATTTCTAGTAAGGGCTATTTCTTCGGAATCAACTCCCAACATGCGGGCTAGCTGCTGCCGAACTCCCTCACGTCGGGGTTCTAAAATTCGCCACATATTGTACACAGGCGCCTGGTTGGAAAAATCTAAATGCTTTTTCATGGCCTCTTGAACAAATTCAGGAGACGGACTTACGCCACCATTGTTCAAGTTTATTAAGCTTCGATCTACGGTGAAGGCCTGTTGAACGCGGTACCAAAAGGATTCATTTACTGCCAGCTCTTCAGCAGATCCGCTGAATGTGCCCAGTTCGTCAAGGATGTGTCGGGTGGTTTGCGGATTAAAAAAGGTCGCTAGCGTTAAAGCCGCCGCACCGCCGCCTATTTTACTTAGAAATTCTTTTCGTGAAGACATATTCAAAGGGTTAGTTAGTACTCTTATTTACCAATCCAAATCATTATATGCAAGAATTACTCTAACAAAGAAGCTAGAAAAGGACTGTGTACTAGCATGTAGTTAATTCAAATTTGGTCGCAGCTTATGTAATGAGTAGATTTTACTACGATCAATAGATTATTATTAAACAATTTATTTGAATGAATGGAGAAAATATGAGATTATATCCTGCTATAGGGTTAATGTGTGTAATTTGGTTTTTTAGCATACCAATCTCAGCTCAAGATTTAAGCAGTGAAGACAAATACACTTATTTGAAGCAATTAGATCATTTTTTATCTATCCCAAATAATGGGTTATTTAATGAGCATATCGAACCCAATATCGAGTGGCTTATTGAAGCGTTTAGTCAACTTGACTTCGATGCAAAGCGACTGGAAACATATGGGCAGCCGTTATTTTTCGCCCAAAAAATACGCAGAGAAGACCTACCCACTGTTCTTTTTTATATGCACTTAGATGGCCAATCTGTTGATTCATCAGCATGGAATCAACCAAGTCCATATGAACCTGTTTATAAAAGTAAAACAGAAATGGGGGATTGGCAGATTATGAGCGAAGAGGTGCCTGAGCCACCTTATGATCAGGAGTGGCGAATTTTTGCACGTTCCGCGTCTGATGATAAGGGGCCAATTATTATGTTACTTGCAGCTCTCCAAGAACTTCAAAAAGAGAAACAGGAACTGGCTTACAACGTTAAGATTATTTTGGATTCTGAGGAAGAGCGAGGCTCGCCTCACTTATTATCTTCTGTACAACGATACTCGGATCTGCTTTCCTCTGATTATTTAGTGGTCTCAGACGGCCCTATGCACGATTCCGGGCTACCTACACTCACTTATGGAGTGAGGGGGATTACGCGAATGACTCTTGAAATATATGGTCCTTCTAAGCCTCAACATAGTGGGCATTTTGGGAATTATGCTCCAAATCCAGTTTTCAGAGCAGCGCATTTATTAGCTTCGATGAAGGATGAGCAAGGACGCGTAGTCATTCCTGGATACTATGATGGTGTTAGTTTTGATTCATTGGCTCTTCAGGTCATGGCAGCTGTTCCTGACAATGAAGAAGCAATACAAGAGCGGGCTGGATTTAAGGAACCTGAAAAAGTTGGTTTAAACTATCAGGAAGCTATGCAGTTTCCATCCTTAAACGTGCGTGGCATTCGATCGGCATGGGTGGGCAATGAAGCTAGAACAATTGTACCTGATAAAGTTATTGTAGAAATAGATATTAGAACCGTACCTAATACCGATGGAAACCGATTAGCAGGATTGGTAAAAGAGCATATTGAACAACAAGGATATACCATTTTAGATGCCTTGCCAACTCAAGAGGAAATGCTGAATATTGAAAAGCCAATTTTTGTTGAACATACTGTATCTATGTATCCGTTTCGAACACCTCTAGACTCAGAACTAGGAGCTTGGTTAAAAGATGCTCTAGAGCAAGCACATGGAAAGGAGGTAGTTCAAATACGAATCTTAGGTGGAAGTTTACCACTTTCCTTCTTCCTAAATGAACTTGGTATACCGGCCGTTCTAGCACCTTTAGTCAATGCAGATAATAATCAGCACAGCCCAAATGAGAACCTTAGACTAGGTAATTTTTTTGATGGTATTCTCTCCTTTCGATCTATTTTACTTAATCCAATTACGCAATTAGATGATGAATAAGATGATTTCAACTACCAGATTTTCTTTCTTTATAGCCATTTTTTTAATTGGATGGGTGGCCTGTTCAACGCCCCCAACCCTGCAGGAAAGGGCTGAACAAGCAGATGCTCTAATCACGACAACCCTTGATGAAAATGAACTCCCGGGGATTTCGGTTACTATTCTAAAGGCAGGTAAACAGGTCTATTCTAAAGGCTTTGGCTTCGCAGACATAGAGGCCGAGAAAATGATCGATCCATCTACCACTCGGTTTCGGATTGGTAGCGTCTCAAAAACATTTGCCGCTTCTGCGCTCATGACCCTGGTAGAAGACAATAAGGTATATTTAGATAGCAGTGTCTATAGCTATGTACCCAATTTTTCTGAAAAAAAATGGACTATCACACCCAGACAAGTAGCCGGTCACCTCTCAGGTATTCGTCATTATAGAGGCGATGAAATGAACATAAATCGTTTTTATCCCACGGTAGATGAGGCGCTTTCTGTCTTTGAAGAGGATACACTCCTTTATGAACCCGGTTCGAAGTATCTTTATTCCACGCATGCTTGGACCCTTCTTAGTGCGGTGATCGAACAAGCAGCACAGACGCCCTATCTGGAATATATGCAGCAGTTCGTATTTGATCCGCTAGGCATGACCAGCACCCACGCCGAATTAAAAGACTTGGAAGGAGTCGAAAAAGTAAGCTACTATATGCGTGATTCTTTGGGTAGTCTAATACTTGCTCCTGAGGTTGATAACAGTTGGAAATGGGCTGGAGGCGGATTTATATCAACTACGGAAGATGTGGCTCGTTTTTTATGGCAACATGCTGAGGCATCGTATTTAACTGCTGAATCCCTCTCAGAACTAACAACTCCACAACAAACAACTAGCGGTGAATCCACCAACTATGGATTGGGTTGGTCTAACCGCAAAGATGCTCAAGCTAATCGATTAATTGGTCATACAGGTGGTTCGGTGGGGGGTACCACTTTTGCATTTATGCAACCCAATAGCGGGGTTGTGGTAGTTATGACCACGAATGTATCACGTGCTAGTTTTGGAAGCTTAGCCAATGACCTATTTGCCTTGTACCGGTAAAAACTGCTTTAGCCTTAGTAGTCTATGGTTTTAGTATGAAAGGGATATAACTGGTCAATTGGGCCGGTTTCGTAGTCTAAGGCGTTGAGTCGAATAGTACCAAACCAATCACCCGGAGCATCTACTACTTGGATAGTCTTGGCGTAGCCTGTTTCATCGAAACCACGTCGAAAATGGACTCTAGATTTAACTACAAATACCTCAAAATCGTCAGGATTGATAGGGCCAAATCGTAATGATTCTGGCCGGATAATTTGTTCGTAAGTTGGGGTAATAATGAGCACGTTATCGTTGCCAAAACCAATGGCAGCTACATGCTCATAGCCCCATTGTGGTCCAAAAAATAACACCTCACCGTCAATTTGGACCGGGGGCCCGGCTTGTTCACCCGTTATGCCACCTACTTTTCTGTTAAAACGATCCCCTGGCTGGGCATTTTGTTCCTTTAATGCTTCTAAGGCAAATTCGTCCCGAAGAGCCGCGTACAATATCTTCCCCACCTCTTCATCGATTAATTCACTTAAAATCCATGTGGCATCTCCTGGCCGGTCTGAATAATCGCCCAGTGCAACCGGTGTTTGTTGATTAGCAATAGCTGTTTTTGTGATTTGGACAGCCTCCTTAGGCATAGGAAATTGTTGATCAACAAAATCCTCTCGCACACGCCAAATATATTCGGCCATATCATCAGCAATAGAGTCAGCCAGTACTTGGTCATTATTGGTGGTCACATGTACGGTGGTGCCAATATCAGGTACATCCGACCAAGGAAATCCGTAAAAAACACTCACATAAACATCCTTATTTCTAGCTTCCCACCGCCTTGCTCGTTCCATAATATCCATAGCTGGAGACGCACCTGTCCATTGAAGAACGGTTGCCGTTACAACAGGCGGCTTCCTACTGGCTGATCTAGGAGCATACATCCCTTTTGACGTCTTATACAAAAACTCAGCCGACCGCTCGCCCTGTAAAAACGCGTCATAATGAGGGAAGCGTTTGGTTACAAATGCCGCATCGGCCCAATCCAAAAACTCTTGGTCTTCGTTTCCATGAAGATCAAAAGAAGCGGCAATTGGAACATCTGGGCCAACAAGTGCACGAATGCGTTTAGCTATTTCGGCCTCGGGCTTTGGAATATCGCGAACCGCCATAGCACCGTGAAGCGCAAGATAAACCCCATCTACTGGGAGTTTAGATTCTAGGTCAGTTAAAATGATATCCATAAAATATTCGAAGCTTTCAAGAGTATTCCAACTTCGAGATGATCCTCCAAAAACAAAATCTGGAGAATTAATCCCAACCACTTCAACATCTCCTAAAACATTGGCTTTGTGTACAAACCCACCAACATATCCGCCTAGGTTTGTGCGGCCTTTACCAATGAGTTCATCGCCCGGTAAATAAGGACCGTTGGTCGTCCAATCTTCTATTCCAGCATCCCCACCAGGACAAAATGTACAGGTCTCTTGTTGATATTTAATTACTGCAAATTTCTTTGGTTGGCTTTGTTGGGAACATGAGCTAAGACCAAGGAAGGTTAGCATGAAACCAGTTATGATTATTCTAAAATAATTCATCTTTGTGTGTGGTTATAATATAGAGTGGCTTTAAACAAAATTTACATAATGAGTTTATAATGAGTAAGACTAGAATTTTGAGCCTCTAAGCCAAGTATCGGATCGCGCCCAGCTATCTTCGAATGCTTTAGTAAGTTGACGATCTTGTTTGCCCTGTCCCTCTAAGGCTTGTAGCAAGCCATAATAAGACCAACCATTGTTGGGATGATCTTGAAGAGCTTCCCTATATACTCGTTCAGCCTCAGGAAAATTATCTGTTGTAAAGTAAGCAGCACCTAACCAGTGCCTTGCTGCAAAGGGTAGGGGTTCGGGTTCGTCGTAGGTTAGTTGATCCTCAAATGAGACAGCTATCTTGAACGATTGAATAGCCTGATCAAGATTGCCTTGAGTCCAATGTAATTCTCCCTCAAGTATATGGGCTAAAGTACCGAGCAATAGATTAGCTGGATGAAAGCGAAAGCGGGCAATAGAGGTTTCTGAGAGAGCTTTTATTTCGCTAACCATAGCGCTAGCAGTAGCCGGGTCTCCAGATTTGAGTGAGGCATATCCCATTGAGAAATTCCACACCCCTAATTGTATGTCATTGGCGGGCTTTTCACGAATTTTAGCTATGTCGAGCACGTCCTCAAAACGCCCAAACCGAATTAAAGTGAGTAGTTCATACATTGGGTTTCCAGTGAGCCTGCTATAATCCCGTCCTGCCTGAGTTGCTATTCCACTTTGGCCGTCCATTGATGCAGCAAATGCAAGCATATGCAAATTATGGCTGGGATAGATGGCAAATCCTTCACCTGTTGCAGCTTTTTGATCCGAGTGCCAAGCCATTATGTTTGCTTGGACCGATTTACCCCACATACCTACTTCGCTCCATGTATGAGACGGCATGTGATTAATGTGGCTTGCGCCGGGAATAGAACTACCTATATATTCAGCACATTCTAGCGCCTTATCCGGTCTTGTTGTAGATTCAGTAGCATGAATGTATAGGTGGCAAGCACCTGGATGGGTAATATCCAGTGACAGTACTCGTTCGAGTTCACCATGGATACGCTGAACATCCGGATCATTAATATCTCTATACCCTCTCCTAGGTTCTAGTAAAAATAGGGCCTCGGCATGGAAGGTGCCTATGTCTAAATCATTGGGATATTTTTGTGCAAGTTGCTCCATCGCTTTGGCGTAGGCAGTATCACGAATTGCCTGGGTTTCGGGTTCATAGGTTTCGTGATATCGAACTGCCATAGCAGTAATCAGATCTGCTTCTTTTTCGGTAACGGTACCTTCTTGAGCTAATTTTTGCGCAGTTTGTATGGATGCAAAGGCTCTTGGCGCTTCAGCCTTTTGCATTTTACCATTTAAATAGGGGCCCCAAGCCCATGCTTCACCCCAGAAGCACATGCTACAATCCGGGTCTAGTTGTTGCGCTTGCTTGAAGGAGCGGGCAGCGTCTACTTTTGTAAAGGCATACATCATTTGAAAGCCTTGATTAAAATATTCTTGCACCCCTTCAACCGTTGATGTTACAGGTCGGTTAAAATCTCCCAGAGCTTTTTCAAATAGTGGGAATGGTTCAGAAAAAGATGCAGGATAGGAAGGGCTTTGCGCAAAAAGATTTGAGAAATGAATGCATAAAAATAGTAGTAAAGAAGCTGGTTTGATCATTCGATGATTGGGTATGTTAATTAAAAAAGTGGATATCTGTCTAGCATAACCGATTCCAATTAAGGTAGTATATAATTTTTCTGCAAAAAGCTTATCGCAACAATAGTTTAGCTATAGTGCTTAGCTGCATATTTGTCGTGCCTTCATAAATTTTACCGATTTTTGCGTCGCGGTAATATTTTTCTACAGGATATTCTTTCACGTACCCATTACCCCCGAATAAATCTATGGCCATTGAACTAACCCGCTCGGCTACCTCTGAGGAATAGAATTTAGCCATGGCGGCTTCTTTGAGGAAGTTTTTACCAGCCATTTTCAATCGGGCCGAATTGTACACAAGCAGTCGTGCCGTCTCTATATCGGTGGCCATTCGAGCCAACTGAAACTGAATTCCTTGATTCTCTGACACGGCTTGGCCAAATTGCTTTCGTTCTTTTACATAGGCTAAGGCAGCCTCGAAAGCACCTTGCGCAAGGCCAATCATTTGCGCGCCAATACCAATTCGTCCTTCGTTTAAGGTTTCTATGGCTACCTTGTACCCTTTACCGAGTTCACCTAGAATATTTTCTTTTGGAACCCGGCAATCTTCAAGTAAAATCTCACAGGTCGAACTAGCTCGAATACCTAATTTATCCTCCTTTTTAGCCACAGAGAATCCTTCGAAACTTCGCTCGACCACGAAGGCGGTGATTCCTTTGTATCCAGCCTCAGGATTGACCGTAGCAAACACAATAAAAATATCCGCTTCATTTGCGTTGGTGATCCAAAGTTTTGCGCCATTGAGAACATAGTGGTCGCCGTCTTCCTTAGCCGTGGCTTTGAGGGCAAAGGCATCACTGCCCGAACTGGCTTCTGAAAGGCAGTATGCACCTACTTTTTTGGTGGCGAGTTGAGTTAAGTATTTAGCCTGAATATGATCAGAACCAAAATTTAAGAAGGCATTGTTAACCAAGGTATTTTGCACATCCATAAAGACGCCCACGGATGCATCTACCCGGGAGAGCTGTTCAATCGAAACAATCGACATCATGAAGGTTCCGCCAGCACCATCGTATTTTTCAGGAATTTCAACACCCATTAATCCCATTTCAAAGCATTCTTCAATCACGCTTTGTTCAAGTTTAGCCTGTTCATCCATTTTTTGCACAAGCGGCGCAATAGAGCTTTGGGCAAAATCAGCTGTGGCTTCTTTGAGCATCTGCTCGTCTTCGGTTAGTTGGGTAAGAGGTAACATGGTTAGTTGAGAGTTTATAGATTTGCCTTTATTTCATGTGTTATGAATTTACACATATAAGCCCTTTTTTGTAGATATAAAATTAACTTTTTGTCATAAAAGCATATAAAAAATTTGATCTGAAATTGTGGATGGTTCAAATTTATAGAGATGTAGATTCGATAATCTAATGATGTTTTAAATTAGCCATCAAATGATACTTGAATGTATTCACAAGATTAGGAATCTAATAGCCAGCTGCTTGCCCATCCACTCTAGACTCAGAAGCGCCATAATAGACTCCCGTATCTAGATCTTTCATAATAGCTTGGAATCTGCCGAAGAAGCCATTCCCAACAATAATTTTATGCCCCATCTTTTCTAATTTTTTTACTACTAAAGGATCGATTGATGTCTCAATACCAACAATCCCAACACTTTTTGGATTAGATTGTAAACTATCAGTGGGCTCGGTTGATCCTGAATGATTCCACCTTAGAGCGTCACCGGATTCTTGAAGATTCATACCAAAATCAATAATGTTGGTAATCAATGATACATGACCCAGAGGTTGATAGGCTCCCCCCATATTACCTAATGTCATAAATGGCTTACCATCTTTCATAATAAACCCTGGAATAATGGTATGGAAGGGTCGTTTTCCAGCTTCGTACACATTCGGATGCATTGGGTCGAGTGAAAACAACTCACCTCTGTTTTGAAAGCTGAATCCTGTTCCTGGCACAACAAAACCAGTACCCATACCTCTAAAATTACTTTGAATCAGTGACACCATATTACCGTATTGATCCGCTGTAGTTAGGTAAATAGTATCGCCATCTTCAAGAACATTAACTCCTGTAGAAATGTCGAATCTTGCTGTATCTGAGATCAATGCTCTGCGAATTTCTCCATATTCCTTAGACAGTAATGTTTCATATGGTATATCATGAAAAGCAGGATCAGCATAGTGTTTAGCTCTATCTTCGAATACAATTTTCTTTGTTTCGATTAAAAGGTGAAGAGTTTCAGCACTGGAAAAACCAAGCTCTTTTAGATTAAATCCTTCAAGTATATTTAGCATTTGAAGTACAGCTGTGCCTTGTACATTTCCACCTACTTGAAAGACATCATACCCTCTGTAATTTACTGTTTGAGGTGTGACCCATTCCGATTCATGATTAACGAAATCCTCATATCGCAGATAACCTCCATTTTCTTTCATCCATGTGTCAATTTTTGTAGCTATTTCACCTTTATAGAATGCGTCTTTTCCCTCTCTAGCTAATAATCTAAATGTATTAGCTAAATCTTTGTTTTTAAATATTTGTCCTTTTTTTGGCCCTTCACCATTTATTGTGAATGTTTCGAAAAAAGAACCTGGCTGGTTTTTCAACCAACGAGCACTTGATTGCCAACTTTTGGATATCGTCTCACTTACTGGAAAGCCATTTTCTGCATACCATATGGGTTCTTCTAATATTTCATTAAAAGGAAGTGAGCCGAATTTTTCATGCATATTGAACCAACCATCCACAGCACCTGGAACAGAAATAGACAATAAGTCATAGGGCGGAATCCTAGTTTCTTCTTTTGAATCTAGAATATTAATGAGCTCATCATAACTCAGCCCTAATGGGGATCGACCACTTGCATTAAGGGCATATAATTTGTTTGTCTCTTGATGCCAAATAATAGCAAATAAGTCTCCACCAATACCATTTCCAGTTGGTTCCATGAGACCTATTGCTGCATTTGCTGCAATAGCGGCATCGATTGCATTTCCCCCATTTTTTAGAATTTGTAACCCAATCTGGGTTGCTAGAGGTTGGCTTGTAGCAACCATTCCTCTTTGTGCGATTATTTCTGAACGAGTAGAAATTGAAGGTCCAGACTCTCTATCGATCTGGGCTTTTAAATGAGTAATTGAAGAGAAATTAAATACGATTAAAGCGATAAAAAAAGCGCTAAAGTTGTTTGTATAATGATTCATAATCTTAGATTTATCCATTCATGTTCTGGCTATAAGAGATTACTTTATTAAGGTCATTTTCTTTGTTTCACTAAATGATGGTGTGGTTAATTTATAAAAGTATGTGCCACTTGACATATTCGATCCATCAAAGTTGACAACATATTTACCTGCTGATTGCTGGGTAGAAACTAACTGTTCGACTTTCTGGCCAAGACTATTAAAAATTTCAATTGTTACAAACGAATCTTTTGGTAGTATATAACTTATACTGGTAGAGGGATTGAAAGGGTTAGGATAGTTTTGAAGTAATTCAAATCCTTTTATTGTATAATCAATATCTTCAATATTGGTTAATTGCCTAATATCTATTTCATAAGCACCATTACCATGAGTCGCCAATCGTAATTTACTGTTAGATCTTGATACAATTAGGTCTATTGCAAAAACTGCATCCGGTAGGTTACCATTTATATTTTGCCAATTTTTCCCACTGTCTATAGATTGATATACTCCAATTTCATTTCCAGCAAATAAATGTGAACTGTTATTGGGATTGACAGTGATAGACCAAGTTGGTACATCAGGTAAATTTTGTCCAATATCTTCCCATGATTCACCCCCATTTTCTGTTCTGTAGACATGGGAGGTTTCAAATCCACCAAATGTGACATATGCTACTAAATCGTTATTTGGGTCAACAGCTAAATCTGTTGGGAATCTGTCTGGTAAATCCCGAGTAATTTGACGCCATGTGTCACCACCGTTTGCTGTTCTGTAAATATGAGGACGCTGT
>CALKOA010000122.1 GCA_938091655.1 uncultured Balneolaceae bacterium
AGAAGGAGATTCGGGATCTTTTGACAGTGTGAATCCTTCAAATCTTAGTGAAACTATTGGCACCTTTCAATTAGCCAGTTCAACACAGGCCTTAGGAGCCCTAGATTCGGCTTGGAAAGCCTTTGAATCATGGCAATTTGTACCAGCTCAAAAACGTGCGGATTACTTGTTCAGTATAGCTGAGATTATGAAGCGTCGCCGCTTAGAAATTAATGCCTGGATGATTAGTGAGGCAGGAAAAAACTATCTGGAGGCAGATGCAGACACTGCTGAAGCCATCGACTTTGTTGTGTATTACGCGTATGAAGCCCTTCGAATGGATAAAGGTATGCCCGTGCTAAGTGAAAACTGGGGCGACCATAACAAAACTATTTACATGCCCATAGGCGCTGGAGTAAGTATTTCACCCTGGAATTTTCCTTTCGCTATATTTGTAGGAATGGCCATTGCACCTATTGCCGTTGGAAATACAGTCGTCGCTAAGCCTGCCCCAGATACCCCAAAAATGGGTTATTTAATGGCTGAAATTGTTGAAGAGGCAGGATTACCAGCTGGAGTTTTCAATTTTGTGACCGGTGATAACATAGAAGTCGGTGAAACCTTGGCACGTAGTCCAAAAACAAGATTTATCTCATTCACGGGATCTAAAGCAGTCGGATTGCATCTGACCAATATTGCAGCGCAGGTTGTAGAAGGCCAACATTTCTTAAAACGAATGATCTGTGAACTAGGCGGAAAAAATGCCACGGTCGTTGACGCCGATGCAGATATAGATCTAGCAGCAGAAGAGATAGTCAAAGGTGCATTTGGCTTTCAAGGTCAAAAGTGTTCTGCAGGTTCACGAACAATTGCCGTTGAATCTGTTTATGAGGAACTTCTAGAGAAGGTGGTAGCAAAAACTAAGGCCCTTCAAGTGGGCGATGCGAAAGAAAATTTTGCTGCGGGTCCCGTTGTAAATCAAAAAGCGGTAGACAAAATTTTGCATTATATAGAAATTGGGAAAAAAGAAGGCCGTTTGATGTGTGGTGGCAAAAAAGCTCAAACTGAGCATGAAGGTCATTATATTGAACCTACGGTTTTTGCTGATATTTCAGAAAATGCTGTTATCGCACAAGAAGAAATTTTCGGCCCGGTTACTGCATTCATTAAGGCCAAAGACACAAAAGATGCGATTAGAATTGCAAACAACACGCAGTACGGATTAACAGGTGCTTATTTTTCTAACGACCCAGCAAAAATTGATTACGCATTACGGCATTTCCGTGTAGGTAATATGTATGTGAATCGTAAATGTACAGGAGCTTTAGTAGGTGCCCAACCCTTTGGTGGGTTTAATCTAAGTGGTACCGATGCAAAAGCTGGTGGTCGAGATTATCTAAAGTACTTTTTAGAGCCAAAATCGATGACAGTACGCCCCAAAGAAAATGTTGCGTTTTCACTCAGTAAATTTAGTTTTACTAAAGAATAAATGAGTCATTCGCTAGTCTAGATCTACTTCGTCAGTGGCAGTTTCATCTGAAATAAGGTCGTCTACGTCGGTAGAATCGTCCACCTGATCCTCGTCATCATCATCGATGGGTGGTGGAGTTACTGTCCGTTTTTTAGCCTTGTTCTCACTTTTTGCGCCGGCTCTACGAAGAAGTAGTGCAACTTCTACTTGCTCATTTTCATTAGCTATGGTAAGTGCTGTGTCTCCGTTTCTGTCTCGTAGATAAACATTTGCTCCTTGGGAAAGTAAATAGGCAACGATATCTTCGAAACCCATTTTAGAAGCCAGCATGAGCGCAGTGTGCCCCCAACGTTGCTGGTAATTTACATCTGCCCCTTTCTCAACTAATAATCTAACAGCATCTAAATGACCGTTTCGTGCCGCATGTATCAACGCTAAATCTCCTAAAGGTGCTCCATTGGAGAGTAAATACTCTAGTAAGTCGGTATTCCCGTTTTCTGCCACTCTATTTAAGGCAGTACCCCCTAACTTAGTTTGTAAACTGAGGTCTGCTCCTGCCTTAACCAATACATGAACCATTTCTGTATAATTTTTTTCTGCGGCAAGTATGAGAGCTGAAGCTCCGCTTGAATTAGTAACATTTATATCCACTCCCTCTTCTAAGAGTTCTTTAACATGGGTTAGATCCCCAGATTTGGCTGCTAATAACAGTTCCATAGTAATGAGAATTTCAGTTTTAAAACCGGTGAATTTAGTATGGCAAAATGATACTAAACCATCCAAGAATCTCAAATAGTTTGCCAAAAAAAAATCTAAGTTTTTAGCTTTTTTTATAGACCAAAAAAATAGCTCTACAAAAGGTTATACATCCTAATTTAAACTAACATGCTTTAGTTTATTCCGAAGATATTTAGATGTTCAAGACTCCATCTAATCGATTACTCCTAAGGTAGTCGGATGTTTTGACTTTATTCTTGGATGGGAACTGAAACGTATTCACCCGGATGAATCCGTCTAAACAAGCGCAATATAAATGACCATTCTCAGTAATAAGTTGCCCCGGCTCAGTACTTGAAATTGGATATTTATGGAGTAATTTTATGCTATTTTCTTCAGACGGCACGGAAACCGAATGGATTTTGATGGCAACTCCATCTAAGCTTACCCAAGCCCCTGGGACCGGAGTCATTGCTCGAAATTGATTATGTAACACGCGTAGAAGTTGGTTAAAATCAAGTTGCCCGTCTTGTTTGAACACTTTTGGAGCAGGAGTGGCTAAGCGGTCATCTTGAGGCTGTAGGTGGTACTCACCGGATTCTATTATGACCAGAGCTTCACCAAGGGCTTCAGCTCCAACGTGTTTTAAGCGATGATAGAGATCGCCAGTTGTTTCATTGGGTCGTATGGGGGTTTTATGTGCACAAAGTATCGCACCGGTATCTACTTTAGTATCCAGAAAAAATATTGTACAGCCTGTTTCCTCTTCTCCTTCTGCGATTGCCCAATGTATGGGAGCCGCACCTCGATATTTGGGTAACAATGATGCATGCACGTTAATTGAACCAATCCTTGGTAATTCTAGTACTGAGGGTGGTAAAACTTTAAAAGCAACGACAACAAAAAGATCTGCATTTAGCTTTGCTAAGGATTCAATGAAATCAGAATTATGCGTGGATGATGTTGTAATCACTGGGATACCGTGTTCAAGAGCTAAGGCTTTTACCGGTGTAGGTGTGGGTGGCTTAGCCCTACCCCGCCTCTTGTCTTCACCACTTACCACGGCCAATAGCTCATGATCCGAATCTATAATACGCTGCAAACTAGGCAGGGCAAAATCAGGCGAACCCATAAATACAATCTTCATGAACTATGCTTTTTTGGACGTATGGGATAAGGCGCTTCTACCTCGCCTACTTCGATGGCTTTTAATTGGGATTTATGCATTCGCCTTCTAAATGAAGAGATATGATCAATAAAAAGTACCCCATCTAAATGATCGTACTCATGCAATATGATTCTAGCTGGCCAACCGCTAAAATCGCGAGTATGTGGCACAAAATTTTCGTCATAATAATGAAGCGTAATCTCTTCCGCTCTTTTGACCATATCATGTACATCTGGAATGCTAAGGCAGCCTTCATCCATACTAATCTGCTGGCTACTTTTCGAAGTAACTTTCGGGTTAATGCATACAATGAGCCCCATTTTCTCTTCGTCGTCCTCCAACACTGGATCAGGGTCAAAAACAAAAATACGGTGAGAAGCCCCTACTTGTGGGGCTGCTAAACCTAAACCATTAGAGTGATACATAGTTTCGATTAAATCTTCTACAAATCGATCAATGAACTCCGTTCGACTCTCCACTTCTTTAGCTTTTTTCCTTAAAATGGGATCATTATAAGTAACTATTGGCAGTATAGACATACATTCACAGATTCAATGACTATTAAAATCCAAGAAGCGTTGTAAAATAATGGCCGCAGCTATTTGATCTACCCGCTTCTTTTCTTGTCGTTTTTTTTTGGGTAGTCCGCTTAATATCATGATGGAGCTAGCTTCTTCAGAGCTATATCTCTCATCTACTTTGTGAATTTCTAAGCCAGGAAGTTGTTTTTCAACTTGATTGATAAACGAGTGAACTCGTTCCACTGATTTACCCTCTTTTCCGCTCGTTTCAAGTGGCCAACCCACGACCAATCCCTTGTATTGCCCTGTTTCTATGAGCTCACGTAAACGAGGTATTAACTGCGTTGTTAACACCGTTTCTAGAGGACTCGCAATAGTCCTTAATAAATCAGAGTGGGCTAGGCCAGTTCGTTTTTGACCTAAATCCACACTTAAATATCTAAAGTAATCACTACTCAACCTTTAGTATCTTCGTCTTCCAAAGGCTCACGCAAGAATTGCTTAAGCATTTTACTTGGCTTGAAATGAGTTTTACGATGGGCAGGTACGTAGATAACTTCGTTAGTTTTAGGATTTCTAGCTTTTGGCTTGGCCTTGGTTTCCTTTACTTCGAAGACACCAAAATCTCTAATTTCGATACGACATTCGGTATCGGCTGACATCATAATTTCTCTTAGTGCCACGATTACAGAATCTACCCATGGCTCAACTTTGATCATAGGATCATTGTTAGCTTCTGCAACTCTTCGTACTATATCACGTTTTGTGTAAGTCATCATAATTTCGTCCTCGAATCTTTACTCTTCTTAATGTTAGACAATTTTGTTATTTCTTTACCTGATATAAAAATTAGGCTTCTATACTATTTAAGCCTTAACAAATTGTTATTTATGTAAATACAGTACTTAAATTAATGAACTAATAACTCAATAGCTACCACCTATTCGTATCTAAGTACATTTTTTACACCTTGTAATCTTTCTAGTCGCTTCATTATTTTGTCTAGATGGGCTATACCATCCACATACAGGGTAATTATGCCTTCAAACATGCCTTCGTCTGAGGAAACATTTATACTCTTCATGTTGGTCGACAATGACTTTGAAAGTATATCGGTGATATCGTTTATCATACCCACTCGATCTTCGCCAATTATCCTAATCGCACCTAAAAAATTAGTTTGAACCGATTTTGCCCAACGAACATCTACAATTCGATCGTTTTCATTTTTTAACAAATGCTTGGCATTATTACACATCGCACGATGTATCTTGACATCTCCATTTCTTGAAATAAAACCTAATACCTCATCACCAGGTATAGGATTACAACAATTTGCATATGTAAATTTTAACTGATTTATGCCCCCGTCAAGTATAATCGCATTACTTTTTGAGGATGTCCTTAATTCCTTTAGGTATTTTTTTTGAATGCTTTTTGTATCTACCTCATTACTAATGCCAGCAGAAAACTCTAGTTCTACTTTACCTGTAAGCTTAAGATTTCTTGCATGCTTATACACCTTATTTATGTCAACAGAACCGGTAAATAAATTATAGAACAGACTTTGCAGAGAATCATAATTAAATAATCTGGCTACCTTTGACATTTCTTGCTCAGATAATTTAAGTTTTTCTTTTCTGGCACGTTTATTCCAAATTTTACGCCCTTCTTCGGCAATTGTTCGCTTCTTATGATTAATAAATTGACGAATCCGAGATTTTGCTTTATGCGTTACTACATCTTCGATCCAGTCAGGATTTAAATTTATTTTAGATCCTGTAATTATTTCTACTTGATCTCCATTTTTTAACTTATGCCTCAATGGTACCATTCTACCATTTACTTTTGCAGCCATCGCTCGTTCACCAATCTCAGAGTGAATTTCAAAAGCAAAATCGATTGGAGAAGCATTAACAGGTAATGTCTTTAGTTCCCCATTTGGGGTAAATACATAAATCTCTTCTTGATACAGATTAAGTTGAAAATCTTTTACAAAATCGCTGGTAGAATCTGGCTTTGGATTATCCAAAGCCTCTCGTACCCATGAGATTAGCCGATCCAACGTTTTTGACCCATCCTGATCCCCCTCCTTATATTTCCAATGAGCAGCAAGACCCTCCTCTGCGATTATATCCATTTTTCTGGTCCTAATCTGAAACTCAACTTTCATACCTTTATTCGTAATCACTGTGGTATGAAGCGATTGATATCCATTTACTTTTGGCACGGAAATAAAATCCCTAAACCGTTCTGGTATTGGCGTGTAAGAATCGGTTATTATGGAATACACTCTCCAGCAATCTTCTTTTGTATGCGGTTCTTCTAATATTATTCTTATAGCAAATAAATCGTAAATTTCTTCAAAAGGTTTTTGTTGCCGCTGCATCTTTCTATAAATAGAATAGATATGCTTAGGCCTACCTTTTATTTCAAATTTTACTTTCAATTTTGCAAGTTCTCTCCCAACCGGCATCATTAATTCATCAATGAATGCCTCTCTGTCTTCTTTTTTTTCACGCAGCTTTCTTGCCACATATTTATAAGAGACTGGATCAATTGTTTTGAAACATAAATCCTCTAATTCATTTTTTATTGCAAATAACCCAAATCTATGGGCAAGAGGCGCATAAAGATCCATTGTTTCAGACGAAATTTGCATCTGTTTATCACGAGCTAAATATTGAATGGTTCTCATGTTATGAAGACGATCGGCAAATTTTATCAATATAACTCGCATATCCTCTACCATACTCAGCATAAGCTTCATAAACGTTTCAGCTTGCTTAGCATCTCTAGTCTCAAATACCCCCGTAATTTTAGTAACTCCATTAATTAACGAGGCTACTTCACTTCCAAACCAGTGTGTAATGTCATCGATCTCTACATCGGTGTCCTCAATCGTATCATGTAGAAGGGCAGCTACAACGGAGGTAACATCCATGTTAATTTTTTTTGCAACAATTTTTGCTACCTCTACTGGATGATAGTAATAAGGCTCACCTGAAGCTCTTTTAATGCGTCTATGCGACAAATAGCATAACTTAAACGCCTTTATTATGGTCTGCTTATCCTCTTCTGACAAATTTTTTTGACAGGCTTCAAACAATTCATGCAAATCCTCTTTTTGAGGCTTGCGAAGTTTATATGCCTCTAAATTATATTTTTGAATAGTATCAACAGACATCTGATCTGCACATAATTAAAATTTAATAGCTATACCAACAATTATTCTGCCTACTTGAGGATTAAACTGCTCTAATCTTGGTTTACCTAGCCTGGTATCGGTATATCTATATTCTATAAAAGGTCTCAATATAGGTAATACAGAAATTTTAGCACCTACTAAGGCATTCCAATATAAATTATTTTCAGTTTTTTGGCTTAAAATGGATAGCAGCATAGGATTACTTTGATCGATTAAACCAGAAATTAAATCTGTTGTAATATTTATCTCCTCAGAGCCGATACCTAAGCCAGCATACGGCTCAACAATACCTATATTGATACCTGCCACAAGTGCTATTCCAAGATCATAGTTTATAACTTCTTCTGAAAATGTAATCCCCGATTGTGTTAGGTTATTATCTTCAGAAAAGTGACTAAAATGTATTCTTGTTCCAATATTGACTATTGGAATATTGGGTAAAAATCCTGTTTCAATTTTCAGCCCAAATCCATTTTGAGGGGTTTCTTCTCGCAGCTCATAGGACACCCCAACTTCCAACTGTGCAAATACTTGTGTAGGATTTGAAACTTGTATAATGAAAAAAAGTATTCCACACATCCAAAATTTTACTATTTGTCTAAACATTGCGGCTCAATGATTAATTATGTTGATCTCAGATAGTAACCCATGAATAATAATCATTTTAATGATGCAAAAAGTCATCTGCTACATTTTTGGCAAATTAGTAGGTAATTTTTCCTATATATCATATATTTGTCAACCTGCCGCGGTGGTGGAATTGGTAGACACGTTGGACTTAAAATCCAATGGTTATTTAAATGGCCGTGCCGGTTCGAGCCCGGCCCGCGGTACATAGCCCTGTATTACTAAATAGTGATACAGGGTTTTTTTGTTGTCATTTAAGAAATACATTATTTGACTTCTAAGCCGACAATAGCTGTGATGTCAAAACGTGTACTTACTGTGAGTAACTAATTGATTATTAGATTCTAACTTATGTATATTTAAGCAAACCCTAGGTATATTTTGATATACCAAACCTAAAATCTTCTATACCTGACCGTGTAGAAGATTTTTTATTTTATAAAACTTAGTATTACACCCGGTTGTAGATTTGCTTGAGCTAGTGCTGCAACGGCTGTTTTTTGGAGAATCTGCAGTCTGATATTTTCACTTTGCTCTTTCGCTAGATCTGCGTCAATCGCATTAGATCTGACCGCAGAATGAACATTGATTGATTGGAGCAGACTTGACTCCTTAGTTGAGAAGGTGTTTTGAACAATACCTAGGCTATTCATATAGCCATTTAGTTCGGTAATAGCCGAATCAATATTGGTAATAAAACTACTAAAATTTGCAGCTGATGCAGATGACCCAATAGTAAATTCTCCTCTCACTTTCGGATCCGAACCATTATTAACCGCTGAAATAGTAATGTTGGTTTGGAGCGTGCCAGCACTCCCATCATTAAAGAGTTGCCCGGTACTTACCGCAGGTAAATTGACCGAATTTGTATCACTAGTCCCATCCCCCGTTTGAAATGTATACGAAAGATTACCTGCAAGATTCGTCCCATCTAGTAGTGAAACACTATTATAGGTAGTTGATTTTGCAAGGTCATTAATATCGGATCCTAGCTGCTCTATCTGATCTCCTATATTTTGCCTAGCTGTGGTACTCAAGACAGAATTAGAAGCTTGAGTAGCCAGACTTTTCATTTCGATGAGGTTATCCATGATATTTTCGTACGCACCCTCAACAAGACCAAATATAGCCAAACCCTCGGCAACATTGTCCAACGCCTGGGTTAAACCAGCAATTTTAGCTTTAAGCTTAGTAGCAATAGAAAAATCTACAGGGTCATCTGAAACTGAGTTAACTCTCTTGCCCGTAGACAACCTAAGAAGCGTCTGAGATTGGAGCTTATTTACTCTATCAAGAGCAAGTTTCGCTTCCATTTCAGCAAGTTTATTATGTATTCCTCCAAAATTCATAACTAAAACTAACTAATAAATTCCATAAGTACATATAAATATTGTAAATATAAAAAAACCCGACCCCCCATTAAATGGAAGATCGGGTCAAGGATTAAAAGAACCTTTATATATCATTCAATAAAATCAAAGAACTATGTGTTGTTCCATTTCAAAATGGGATATGATTGTATCATATTCTACCTTTTGATGTTTATCTAGCAGTAGTTGTACTCAACTCTTTTCTAGAT
>CALKOA010000123.1 GCA_938091655.1 uncultured Balneolaceae bacterium
AATGTGTCGTTTTCGGCTACTTTGTATTGATGTCCACCTATTTCTACAATCGCGTACATGATGCGGATAATTTAATTATGCAATTATTTTAGAGCTTGATAAGATAAGAGAATCCTCTTATAAAAAAAAGACCTTTTATAATTAAAAGTACTCTTTGATACGTTAAGCTACCTTGGCAGGGGCACGCTGAAAGCCTTGACGGTTTACGTGGCCAATATACTTTCCGATGATGCGTACTTCTTCAAACACATCGGGGGAGACATAGATGTCGTCATATTCTTCGTTGGCGGCCTCTAGTCGGAGACCCTGGTCATCCCAAAAAATGCGTTTTAAGGTCGTTTCGCCATTGTATAAGACCGCACCAATATCCCCACTATTTAACTCTGTATCCATTAAGAGCACAAAATCCCCATCGTAGATATCAGCGTCTTTCATACTGAATCCGGAGACTCGTAGAGCAAATAACTTGTCTAGGTTTGGGAACAGAGTATTCATGGTTAGCTGTCCTAAATCAGCTTCTACCGCTTCTTGCAAATACCCTGCAGCGATAAGCCCTCGTATAGGAATTCCGACACCATCGACACTACCAAGTAATTCTTTTTTATCGGGCGGTAAGTCATACTCCTCCTCATCTCCCTTGATCAGGTATCCCTTTTTTAGGAGGGCTTGTATATTTTGGGTGACACTATTGGGGGATCTAAAGCCAAAGTGATCGGCAATTTCCCGGTAGGTAGGCCAAATATCATTTTCCTTCTTATACTCGACGATGTAGTCAAAAAATTCTCGTTGTTTTCTTGTCAAATGTACTAAGTCCATGATATAGAGCTTTAATTACAGGTAATTCGGATGTGAAAAGTAGATTCAATAATCTAATTTATTAGCTAAAAATTAGACTTAAAGAATACTTTGCACGTATATCATACATAATGTGTAATATATGTGTAAAAATCAACCCGAAATGCTCTTATAATTTCATTAAGTTGGCTGAGTCGGTACTAAAGCCCGCTTCTTCTGGGGGGGGTCTGCAAAACACTGAATTAACCAAGTAATTATGTCTTTGACTTCATATACTTCTCGCAGTTTTGAGCACATTTGTTCGCGTTTTGGGCGGATAACAACGCTATTTTTGTGCTTTATTATTGGAATAAGTTGGTCCGTACAGGCGCAGGAGGGGGTGGTCATTACGCCTGAATCCACCGAGTTATATGTGGATTTGGAGCAGGTGAGCCCAGGGTTGACGCCTCTGGAGGCTCCGTCGGATGCCATAGTACTTTTTGATGGGACGGATTTGGCGGGGTGGCAAGAGATGCAGCTTCGCATAGCAGGGGATATGTCGGGCATGGTAGAAAGTATAGCGGATTATGTGCCGGGGAGGGCGACTGAGCCAGCGCAGTGGGAGGTGGCTGGCGGAGTTATGACGGTGGCCCCAGGCTCGGGAGCAATCGAAACTAAGCAGGCTTTTGGCGATGTGCAGTTGCATTTAGAGTGGAATGCGCCTGTGGCTGAAGGAAAATCAGGGCAAGGATATTCAAATTCGGGGGTATTTTTTATGGGGCTTTACGAAGTGCAGATTTTGAATTCCTACGAAAATGAGACCTATAATAATGGACAGGCCAGTTCGGTGTATAAACAACACATTCCACTGGTTAATGCGTCTAGGGCTCCGGGTGAGTGGCAAAGCTATGACATTATATTTATGGCGCCGCGTTTTTCGGAGAAGGGGAGGTTGGTTTCGCCCGCTCGGATCACGGTGTTTCATAATGGCGTATTGGTGCAAAACAATGTGGAGCTATTGGGTCCGACTACCTATATTGGCGCTTCGCACTATACGCCGCATCCCGAAAAAATGCCGTTGGCTCTGCAAGATCATGGGGATCCGGTACAGTTTCGAAATATTTGGATTCGCGAGCTTTAAAAGTGGGATTTTTGTGATAAGTGTGACAATTAAATCATAGCTTGTTAAATCACAGCTTGTTAATCCTCAGCTTGTTAATCCTCAGCTTGTTAAACCACAGCTTGTTAAATCACACCTAGGCTTAAATGGCTCAGCACCCATTGTTGAAAATTCTGCTGAAATTCTTGTGAATACGCAGGCTTTTTTGGACCAAGCTCATCGGATTGTTCTGGTGTAGTTGCAGCTCCGGTACAAACATCCGTTGTTGGTATGAAATCATGATCTAGCCCTGGGAATACCTGAATGCTTATGTTCGTGGGGTTTTCAGATGCTTGTTCTGTTGCTTGTTTAAGTGCTTGATTAAGGGCTTCTACTCCCCATTCAGCCGAAACAAAATAATCAAGCTTTGGAAAAGCGAAGTAGGCGGGCAACTGTAGCTGGGCTAGATGAGGGGTGGGATTAAAGTCACTTAGTTCGCTTAGATGAAGCCAGGTTTTGGTCAGTGGAAAGGCATTTACCCAGTTCAAATCAGAAATGGCTTTCTTTTGGGCCTTGTCCAGAGCAATATCCTGAGGTTCTCCCAAGCAGTGATACATATTGTAGTACTCGTGGGTGAGTCGGCGCTGGGTGTCATACGTCGGGGCGGCTAGGGAAGCGATAAAAGCTAGTGAATCACCGTAAAGATGACCCAAGATTTGCGCAACACTCCCACCTTGAGAATGTCCTACAACCCCAATGCGATCTGGGTCAATACCAGGTTGTTGGCGTAAAAACTGTACTGCGGATCGGGCATCATCGGCCCGTTCATATAAGTCTGTGCGATGCCAACGCCCTTCGGACAAGCCTACGCCGCGTTTGTCAAAATACAATAGAGCTACGCCGTGTTGCAGGAATAGCTGCTCCAAATTTTCGCGAACAAAATCGGCGTATAAACCGGTATGAGTGGAATTGGGTCCGCTGCCGACTAAAAATACGATGGCGGGGTGGAGTTGGGTGTTTTTGTCGAGGGTTGCTATGCCGTTAGATTCGCCTTTAAATTCGCCAGTAGGCTTCGGCCAAACCAATTCCCCATGGAGTTCGTATATGGTGTCCTCATATTTACGCTCGGCTTGGCGGGGGCGCAGGGTAGTATCATCTAAGGCCAATTGCCTACTGAGCATATTACTCGATTGAAACCAGACGTCTTGGCGCTGTTGAGCCTGGAGTTCGGTGTTTGAGGAGTTGAAGATGCTTGGCAGTGAACCTAGTGTTAGTCCTAGGGCTAGTCCTAATGCAAGTCTCAGTGATGTTCTTAATTCAAAAAACCCCGTACGCGTAGCTAAGTAGCTTGGTAGATTCCGTGATATGTAGCTACGTAAGCGCTGCAAAATATATTAATCCGATCCGCTGTTTCCGTTCGCATCGGGCGTTGACTCACCGCCGTTTGCATCAACCTGTTTGGCCTGAATTTGGACCCGTAAAACGGCGAAATAATCCATGATAAGTTGTCGCTGGTCGTCGGTTAATTGGGCTTCCTTGTGCATTAAACGGTTAGTTTCCTTTTGGAGTAAAGGCCTGAATTCCGGTGATTTCACGCCCAAGGATAAGACCGTGGATATCGTAGGTCCCCTCATAGGTGTTCACCGATTCCAGATTCACCATGTGATGAATGACCCGATAATCGCCCGTAATTCCGTTTCCTCCGTGCATATCCCGGGCAATGCGGGCAATGTCAAGGGCCTTGCCACAGTTATGGCGTTTGGCTAGGGAGGTCATCCCGGGATGATGTTTGTCGGAGTCCTTTAGCTGTCCCAAGCGCAAGGCCAACATCTGCATGGAGGTAATGTCGGTGAGCATGTTGGCCAGTTTGGTTTGAATAAGCTGGTTAGCGGCCAAAGGATGGCCAAACTGCTTTCGATCCAATACATACTGCCGCGCTCGTTGATAACAGAATTCCGCGGCTCCAACGGTTCCCCAAGCAATTCCATACCGCGCAGAGTTCAGGCACATAAACGGACCTTTAAGGCCTTTAACTTCAGGAAACATGTTTTCATCGGGCACAAATACGTCGTCAAACACGAGCTCGCCAGTTTCGCTTGCTCGTAAACTCATCTTAAATTTAGTATGCGGCGCGCTATACCCTTTCATTTCTTTTTCGAGAATAAACCCTCGAATTACGCCGGGGTCGTCCTTATGCTCTTTAGCTTTGGCCCAAACCACTGCGATGTCAGCAATGGGAGAGTTGGTGATCCACATTTTGGCCCCGTTGATGATCCAACCACCGTCTGTTTTCATGGCCGTGGTAACCATTCCTCCTGGGTCAGAGCCGTGATCGGGCTCCGTAAGCCCGAAACAGCCGATTATTTCGCCCGCTGCCAGTCTTGGGATATACTTCTGCTTCTGCTTTTCAGTACCAAAAATAGAAATAGGATACATCACCAGCGAGGACTGCACGCTCATAAACGAGCGGTAGCCTGAATCCACGCGCTCAACTTCTCGAGCTACCAAGCCATAAGCGGTGTATGACGCGCCAGCTCCCCCATATTCTTCGGGAATATTTACTCCGAGCAGACCCATTTCACCCATTTCTTGGGCAATTGAAATGTCGAAAAATTCTTCGGTATTGCCTTTTAATGCACGCGATTCTAGAGAGGTTTGAGCATAGTCTCGAGCCGTTTCCATGATTAGGCGATCCTCTTCGCCTAATTCGGACTCGAACAGAAATGCATCATCAATGTTAAATAAGCTCTTGGACATAGTATCGTTAATTTAGAACCGAGTTTGTCGGGATATATGCATGTTTCTATTTATTGAAATGTAGCAAAAAAGAAGGGAAAAAATGGGTTAATCGGGCAAAATATTTGGGGCTGGAAATAGGCTTTTTTGGTTGAGCGGTTAAGTCTCAAAATTTAGCGGCGATAATGTGTGTAGACATAAAT
>CALKOA010000124.1 GCA_938091655.1 uncultured Balneolaceae bacterium
GGAGGGGGGTGGAGTTTAAGGGTTCGGTTTCGAGATATTTACCGGTCGGTGTCAGGGATGAATGCGGATCCTGAGGAGTTTGTGAATGCTGCCGGAGAGCTTGTGGCACCCATGGAGGTACTAGAGCAGGCCATCGATGACTTGAGCTCAGGGATGTTTCGTAAGGTTTTGGAGGATGCAAAAAAAAGTGGTAAATGACTCTAGTGAGCCGTACAGGTTGTGTGGGATAAAGTTGGTGGGCTTTGGCCAACCCATATATTTTTCATAGCTGTTGTGCATCAATCTTCCACACAGCGTACCGATAAAAAATTAGCTTTGATATAACTGAGCCTGTCTATGCCTTCATAGTCAGTGATTAGTGCACGGTACCATGCTAGGTTATCGTCTCTTTGAGTAGCTGTCCACCAATAACCTCTTTCATTAAGTTGATTGAATTGATTGTTGAACCTAGGCTGGCCGTAGGAGCTAACAAACCCACCAGGTACTCCATTAAATCGGATCTCATCGGTTCCAATGTAGTTGTATGGCCAAGCTTTTGAGTCCGTGGTTTGTAGTTTAGCGCCAGCTACCTCTGTACCTCCTAAGTATTCAACGAGTGCACTCCAGTCAGCGTCGGTGGCAACATGCCAGCCTGAAGGACACAGGTTTCTTGGGTCAGAAACGGCAGCCCAATTGTAGAGTTTTCCATACATAATCTCATTAGTTGGATCATTTTGGTAGTGTAACCATGCGCCTGTGGTCAATGCTAAAAGACTTGTCATATCGGTTGGATTGAACACAGAATCTCCATTGGCATAAATAGAGCTTCGAAGGTTTTCGGCCATCCAATGTTGTCCATTTTCTAGTTCTATTGACGTATAGGTATAACCATCGAACGTTAGGCTTGTTTCTGGGTTGGCTGATTGTGGCTGTATCCAGAATTCAAACAAAAGAACCAGAAATAGTAGTAGAGCTTGAGAATGAGGTAAAATCATGGTGTTTATTTGATGGGTACAATTCCTAGTAAATTTATTAGCTAATCAGTGCAATGGTCCAAAAAGCCCAACTTAGGTAGATCCAAAAGCCACTAAATACAATATGAACAATTGTTTCGAAGGGTTTTCCTTTCCATAGGGCGGGGGAAAAGCCGAAAAATTGGATGAGTTGTCGAGCGGTCCAGAAGATCGCCATGCCAAAGCTAAGGGTTCGACCGAGTGGTGTGGTGAGGAGTTCGGTAGGAGCAACGAGGCAGAGAACACCCATAAGTAGCACAATTAGGGCGATGAAAAAAGTGTGGACCTGCATGATTTGGCGGTTGACTAGGCTTAGACGCTCTAGTTCAGTTTTCCAGTTGAAATACCAAGGAAAAACAACATGCAATATGCCAAGAATGATTAGTGCAATCCCAATGATGCGTAAGTGAATATCCATTTGTTAGATGGTAATGATAGATTAAAACATAAACCAAGTATGTGAACATACCACCCGATATAACGGCTATTTTCTAAGCATCCTTAGGTGCAATAATCTGTTGAACAAGCCCCAACAATTCCGAATCTACTGCGTCTGCTATAGGAAACAAAGGATTTAGAGGCATTTGTTTCCTGTAGATATATCCGGTGCGAAAGCCAGCTTGTTTTGCACCTAAAATATCCCAGTCATGAGAGGCGATCATAGCGATTTGTTCTGGGGTGCATCCCTCCCTGCTCGCGGCATGCTGGTAAATCTCGGGGAAAGGTTTTGCTCGTTGGACGGCATCTACTGAGTATGTGTTATCGAAATAGTCAGTTAAACCGGCATGTTGGAGTTGCTCTTGTATCATTTCTTGGGTGGAATTGGATATTACCACGCATCGAAGTCCATTAGTTTTTAGCCACTCCAAGGATGGAATCACATCATCATGAGGTGGAAGTTGACGAAATTGGCTGAGAATACGGTCTTTGATAGGCGCTGATGGTAGTCTTCTGTTTTCCATGAACACTTGATCCAGGGCTTCCTCTGCAAGGGCATCAAATCCCTTGTATTCACCAACAATTCCTAGAGTGTTAGACATAAATAGCGTTTTGGTTAACCATTGATGAAGTGCCCCTGGATGGTCAAAACTCTCTTCAAAGATTGTTTGAAGCGTTTGAATATCTATTAGTGTTTCGTTTAAGTCAAAGAAAAGTGTGTTAATCATATTCGTTAGAAGAAGATCCGTTATTGTGTAATTGTTTAGATACGGAATCGTGCCAGTTTTTTGGAACTCAATAAAGTTATAACGAGGCTATGTTGTTTTTTCTCCCACAGTAATATCGTAAATTTGCCTAAAAGTGTAAAATAAATAATTACTTATCGATAAATTAATTCTGAAGCCTACTCAACTGCTTTTTTTGTTTCTACTTTTTAACTAAAGTCATAGTGTGAGAGTAAAAACAAAAAATAATTTGATAAGTAGCTATGCCATGTTTTGTCCTACCCGCTCTGTATGCTTATTTGTTGTTTTTTAAATAATCACTGTTAAATTAGTTTATACTCGTGTAAGTATAAGATACTATGTGTTTATGGTGGCAAATGTTTAGGTTTATACACGTGCAAGTTTACGGTGTCAAAAAAGAATTCGGTTATAGATTTATTTTCTAGGGTCAATCGATATAAAGTAAATATGAATTATGCCTGCCATTAAAAGCATCAAGCGCTTTGGGGTTATTGTGTTTCTATTAAAAAGGAACCACTATCCGTCCTTGGATGTGCTATTGGATACACTGGAAAGGCGCGACCTAAAATCAAGCGAGCGTTCGCTTAGGCGATTATTTCAAGAATTGCGAGATGAGTTCGGCATTTTTGTGCGTTATCATGCAACTCATAAAGGGTATTTTATCGATTGGCAAGAATCTTCCGATATATTTTCTCTTGAAGATTTGTTGGAATTGGGGCAAATAAACCAGCTTATAATCGAATATTTACGCAATACGGCGGTTCACGATGACTATATATATCTGGAATCTCGCACAGATTTGGAGGGTATTGATTACTTGGTTCCTCTAATGAAAGCCATAAAAGATCGTAAAGTGGTAGAGTTTAGCCATCATAAATACCAAACTGAGCAGCATTCCCAACAGACAGTTCAACCTTATTTTTTGAAGGAATTTGAACGCCGATGGTATTTAGTGGGCATTCGAATGAGGGATGGTAAGCGTCGCGTCTATGGATTGGACCGTATTCATGATCTCCGGGTAAGCAATGAGAGCTTTCGTAAGCAACCCCATATCCATATAGAAGATTATTCCAAATCAGTAGGGGTTCACGTAATTGACACGGAAGTACATAGCGTTGAACTTCGGTTTTCTAGACTTTTAGGTCATTATATACGAAGTTTACCCATCCATGCCTCTCAAACACTACTCTATGAAGATGACGTCTATATGACCTTTAGATTGGAATGTACACTCAGTTATGAGCTGTTTAATTTGATCATGAAATACGGAGCGGAGGTACAAGTGCTAGGTCCGCAGACACTGGTTAATTGGGTACGTGAGGAACATGAAAAATCGGTACGCCTTTATGAAAATGACTGACGCAGTTATCACTTCGGGTTATCGTATCAAAAAACACCTAAGGACAAGAGGGTAGCAAGGTGTGCATTGTGCTCCGGTGCGTGTACCCTTGCCCCATTTTTTATAAATAACTGACCGATTGATGGCACCTTGACTCGGTGTTATCATTATTCTTTTGGCATACGAAATTGTATAACCAGGGAGGAAGCAACAGTAAGGATCCCTACGGCGATTATTGCCACAATTAAGCCGAAAAAATCGGCTAATATTCCTGAAAGAATTGCACCAAAGACATAACCTAAGTCACGCCAAAGCCGAAATGTTCCAATGCTTTCTCCTCGCTCAAGAGGAGAGGTGGCGCTAGCTATGGTGGTGAGAAAGGTGGGGTAGACCAGCGCAGTACCCGCACCAAGTAAACCAGCTAATAGCGCGAGTTGGGTAAAACCAATGGCAAATGGGATCAACAAAATCGCCAAGCCTTGCATAAACATTCCCCAGAAGAGCATCTTTTTTTTGGAATAATGATCGGCCATTTTTCCCGTAAAGAGTTGTCCAATTCCCCAAACACTTGGGTATATAGCCGCTAACAATCCGATAGTTTGGGTGGGGTAGTTAAGCCCTAGAAGTAGCATGGGGAGTAGCCCCCAAATCATCCCGTCATTTAGATTATTTACAAGACCAGCTTGGGTTACAGAGCTCAGGGTTTTATGGCGGAAGGAGGTTTGTATGAACACATTATCTAGGGGCTGATTGCGGTCGGTTTTTTGTTCTTGCTGTACAAATTGGCTGGTGTCTTTAACCCATATCGCCGTCGTCAATAACCCTGCTAGCGCCAGGGCAATCCCTAAATAAAATGGGTAGGGCGTAACACCGTACTCACTGGCAATGAATCCGGTCAAAAACGCCGTTAATCCGACGGAAAAATACCCGGCAAATTCATTGAGCCCCATGGCTAGACCTCGATCTTTCTGACCCACAAGGTCTATTTTCATAATAATGGTCGCACTCCAAGTGAGTCCTTGGCTTAATCCCAGAAGTATGTTACTGAAAATAATCCAGTTCCATGAGGGAGCGTAGATAAGAAGTAAGGGAATGGGTAGGGCAATGACCCACCCTATGAGTAAGAGTCGTCTTCGTCCCCATTGATTAATGAGCCGGCCGGTGAAGTAATTTGCCACAGCTTTACTAAAGCCAAAGGCGGTTATGAAACTGAGTATGGCGGTGGCAGATTGCACACCAAATTCCTGTTCAGCAAATTCGGGGAAGATACTCCTCTCGAGTCCAACCATTCCACCTACAAATGCGTTGACGAGAACCAACAGCATAAATTGTTGCCAATTTTGACGGAGTCCTAGTTCGGGTGAGGTTGTGCTAGACATTATAGCTTACTCGTGAAGGTCAAACAAAATTAGGAAACTTGAGTTCGTCCTTCATTTCGGTGTGGAAAATAGCAGTGGTTGAACTAGCATTTGGCGGTATGAGCCAGCTCCAATCTCCTGTTACCTGCCTGCCAGCTTGACTTTCCTGACCCATAAATTTCATGAATTGTTCCACCGCACTATGGCGATCCACAATGGTGGCATGGGCTGCTTCAAATGAAAAATACACAGCTTCACTTAGCACGGTAAGTGCTTTTTCTTTCCAAAACGGGCTCGTCAAATCCAAGCCTAATTGTTCTGCAATGACGGGAAGCATGTTGTAACGTTGCTCATCACCAAAATTACGTGTAGCTATTTCATCAAGCATATACCATCCATTGAATGGAGCCGCAGGGTAAATAATCCCCCCAATATTAAGGCTCATGAAAGAGATAATGGGCAGCTTGTACCATTTCAAGCCTAAGGATGCAAACCAAGTATACTCGGGATGCTGTATGTCCACTTCGGACACTTGATTGCGTGGTATTTCAAACCACTGTTCAGGACTATTATTTATTGAATAAACTACGGGAAGTAGATCAAAATGAGAACCGTTACCCTTCCATCCGAGTGATTCGCAGTGCTTAGTAAAGGCTATGTTTTTGGGATCCCCAATAATCTCCCCGTCCTTTTCGTACCCAGCGTACATTAATAGGGTATAGTTTTTAATACGAAATTCGCAGCCTTTATTGGAGTTTATTGGAGCGAAGACGGTTATGGTACTTCTAATTTTTGTGCGAGTTTCGGCGGTCTCAATATGCTGGATAATTGCTTCTCTGAAATCCGAAGCGGTTGAAACACTCCGTTTATCTAAGGTTTTTAACGTTTTCCAGAATAACCGGCCAACACAGCGGTTGGAATTTCGCCACGCTAACTTACCACCATAATCAAGCTCTTCATAAGTGTGGGTGTAGGTACCTATTTCTAGGATTTGATTTTCTATTTCGGCCCAACGATGCTCAAACCCTGATTGCTCGGTTTCTTGGTAGTATTGGTGAATAAATGCCTTTGCTTCGGAGCGTAACTGTTCTATTATTTTCATTGGCTTTGTACATGCCCTCTCACATAATGGGTACAACACCACTTTGGATGCGCTTACTAATGTTGAAAAATAGTGTAATTAAGATACGAAAGATACGCTCTAAAATTTCAAATAGTAGGTAGAGGCTTTGTCTAGAGAGATGTCTGATTTTGTGATTGATTCATTTAGGCGATCAGGTTGGGCAAAATTTCGTGGAATGCAGGTGCCAATATTTATAAGTGTAACATAAGTAACATAAATGATGCAGTGAATTTTATAATATATAATCAATACTGTAAGTATAGTGTTGTATGATAGCTATTTTCTGCAGTGTATAGTGCCTATATGCTATTTGATCATTCTGCAATGGCTAAACTTATCAAATAACTAACCAAATAATGCAGCTATGAAAATGTTAAAAATGATAATGTTCATTGGTATGATAGTAAGCATTGATGTCCTATATGCACAAAATGCTGAAGAAATGGTGTTTGAAAAATTAACACTTGATATCCCCATAAATGATATTGGTAGCTTTATAGAAAGCCATAAAAAAATAATGGACATAAGTATGCAATCGGGAACTAGAACGATGGTAGGACAGTATGTAGCCGCGCATCGTTATTCCGGGAAAAATACTATTACACTTTATAATGTGTATAAATCGGTAGAGGATATTTATAAAGATGATCTATGGTCAGGAATACGCGCCTATGCTGATTCTTTAGGTAATATTGATACTATGTTAGTAAATGAATTTAGTTCGATGGTTGGTACCTGGTGGAGCATGTTTTTAGAAGGACATAATGACGAAATTAGGACCTTAACAACCAATGGATTTGGTACCGGTGATTGGGAAAAACCTATGGTATTAGTAGTTAGTTATTATACACCCAAGTGGGCACAAATGAACGCTTTCGTAGAATTATGGGATCAATTACAGCCAGCGTATGAGCAGTGTGGTTATGCCCAAATGTCCAGAGTATCGACTCATTACAGTGGATCTGGACCAACTGTTGAGTCTCTAACGGGGTTTAAGTCATGGGAAGACCTTGCAAAATGGGAAGCTAACTATCAACAATGCTTCGAGGAGCATGTTGAAAATAATACGTAGCTTAGTAGAGAGTATTGGGATATGGCAGGCGATCACTGGGACGAAATATTGATTCCAGTAGGTCAAACTAAAGATCTAGAATTTGTTCTAAGTGAATTTATTAAATGATTATGAATGAATTGTAAATAAATAAACAGTGAATCGAAGTATACCTCTCAGGTGAAACTGAGAGGTATTTATAAAACGGTTATGCATTCTCTGTCCAATAATATTTGACCTTCATTCTCGAGTTTTTTCAAAATTCTAGATACGACAACACGGGTAGTCCCCAATAAGTCGGCGATTTTTTGATGGGTAATTTGAATTTTTGTCTTGCCCTCTCTCTTACAATGTTTGTTTAGCAATTTAACTATTCGCGTCTCCACATTATCAAAGGTAAGGGATTCAATTGATTCAATGAGTTCATTGTATAGATTCATAAATACATCTAACGCATAGTTTTTC
>CALKOA010000125.1 GCA_938091655.1 uncultured Balneolaceae bacterium
TATCTTGGGTAGTAAGCTTTGTTGTAAATCTCTTGCTTCGTTTAATTCCTTATCTCGTCTTTCTTTTTCAAACTCATCTTTTGCTTTTTCAACTCGCCTTTTCTGGACTAACCAATAAATACCAATTAGAGCGATAACATAAAGAAGGAATGCTTGATAACTAAACCAAAAGGGAGGTTTATTGGTTATAGCAATCTCTATTTCATTAAGGGAACGATTTCCATTTGCATCAACAAGGTATATACTTAATTCTGATCCATAATATGGTAGTGAGGATGAGGAGATAGCAATTTGGCTTCCATTAATGTTTGCATTATAAGAATCATTATTAATGCTATAATAGAACCTATTATTGTCTGATTTGTAGTGGTTACCAATATAAACGTCAAACAACAGTGATGTTATTTGATAGTCTATCTGTATTTTGTTATCAACAATTTGGATAGGATAAGGATTATTGAATTTGTCATAGCCTATAACTTTGAATAATTTTATTTCATTTGAAGTATCAATTTCATACAAATCTCCATAATCAAATTGATAAAGCCCATCTGATCCACTTAGTACAATATTTACGCTGTCAATTTGGTGAATAGAGTTTTTATTGAAAGATGTCATAAAAAGTCCGTCTTCTTCCGTAATTGAGCGGATTTTTCCATCCTTAATTAAATTTAAACCTTGCCCACTTTGAATAAATAGAATACCATCTTGATAGTGAATATCAGATATATTATTGGATAATAACCCGTCTTCTTTTGTAATTCTATTTATAGTTTTTAATTCTAAATCAAATGAATATAACCCTCTTCCACTGGTTCCACCGTACATTGTGTTATTTTCTTCATCATAATAGAGATTATCGATTCTATTTAATGTACTTAGAACGTTAGTTCCTTTATCTGTGAAGTCGAAATTTAAAGTGTCGTCTAAATTTTCTATATGGTGAATGGAAAGAGTCTTGATATCGCTTGAAATCCACAAACTGTTATCAACTCTTTCAATATCGGTAAACTTTGGTGGTACATTTGGACTTATTAATTCATCATAGATGTACTCGTTTTTTGGAAGAATAAATGTGAAATCTGAAAAATTATTTAAATCTGATTCAAATTCAATGGTTGCGTTATTAGTAGTTACATAAAAAGATTCTTCATTAAGCCCAATATTGTTAACTTCACTCCCTAATTCTAACTCAAAATTGTAACTAAATTGTAAAGCAAAGAAGCTAAAATCTAAATCATAAAAATGAAGTGTGCTATTGCCTAATGCTAGCAAATAGTTGTTTTTTAGGATAATTTTTTTGTTGTTATCATTTACGAAATCTTCTGATACTTCAATTTCATAAGTATTTTCATTTAAAATATCATTTACAAGGAACATGTTATCTTTTAACTGAATTTCGTAATACTCATTACGAGAATAATAATCAGTACCATCTCCTAATCTTTTAATTAAAGATCCCTTTAGATTATATTTTGTTAAACCATTTTGAGTACCAACCCACAAAAAATTTTCTTTAATGTTGACTTCAGTTATGGGATATTCTGTTTTTTCTTCAAAAATAACTCTAAAATCTTCATCAAAGATATATAGGTAATCTTCACCTTTTGCTACTAGATAATTTTCATGTTGGTATATGCTTTCAAAAGTAGAATTATCTTTTTCGTTTGCGATTATTTTTGATTCAAACTTTTGATTTATCGAGTCATACTCTAAAAGTGTTAGTTTTGAGTTAACCAACAACGCAAATAGTTTTGAATTAATCTTTATTATATTTTTTACATCAGTATTTACAAATTGCTTCTGGTTGATAAGGTTACTACTCTCTCTGTCATAAATATTTAACCCTCTGTCTGTCCCTATTAGCAAATAATCTGTTCTAGGTTCAATCATAGAGCTATTGATGTTAATACTCGAAAATCCATTTATGACATTTGAAGATAAACTTCCGTTAGTGTTTTCTAACCGTCTACTAACACTACTGTCTTCGCGATTTATAATATTTAAACCTCGATCTGTTGCAACCCATATCTTGTTCTGTTCGAAATAGATTCCATTATTGTCTAATAGCGATGTCAAGTTATTCGTTGATATTGTTGAAGGATCAAATACATCAAATTTATAAGATTGATTTATCTCTAATTCACTATTTAAGATAATTAAACCGCTATTCTCTGTAGCTATATATATATTATTTGAATAAGGGTCTTCGTACAAAGATATTGGCCTTGTTTCTGTACGTATTTGTTTAAATGAGTTATTTGATCTTTGAAAAATATTTAGCCCTTCATTAGATAATGCAATGACTGTATTATTATCCGTTACATATATATCATTAATTTGAGTATTTAGTAGAGAGGCTGGATCACTTAAATCTGATTGATACTGATAAACTCGGCCATCAATTAGAGCATTTAGACCCTCATTTGTTCCAATCCATATGATACCAAATTCATCAGATTTAACGGATTCAATAAAATTAGAAGATAATCCATTTATTGATTGAGATGTTTGAGCATCTAAAAATGAATGAAAGGTTAAAAAGACAATTAGTAACGCTAAGTTCTTTTTTTTGAAGATCATTTTTTACTCTTATCGATACTTAGAGTTGGCGTTTAGCAAGCATTTGAACTAATGCGGCACCGCGCGTTGCAAATGTATTTTCAGCTACCCTTTTTAAAATAGTCGAACTTTTTTCCGTATCCCCACTTCCTCTTAGCGCTAAAGCATAAAAATAGCTATGATAATTATCATCGTCCATTTCTATATTTGATATTTTAGAGTAATGATTTATTGCTGCTTGATTATCCCCACTCATCAGTGCAGCATAGCCACTATATTTGTAATATAAAGTTAAGGCATTAGGATCTTGACTAAGATTTTTTTCAAGTAATGCTTTGAACCTATTGAGCTGTGGCTCTATATTAGATGAGCCAAAAATAATATCTTTCCAAATCCTGAGTTCTAATAAATATATATCATTTTTGTTCTTCAACGCCAGAAGTTGTTCACGGCTTGCTCCAGAAGTTAAATATGAGTTCAACTCGTTTCTTTTGAATCCAGCTAATTGTTGCAACGATTTATTTGCTCCTTGTTCATCCTGATTGTGCAAATACGAGATAAAAATGTTCTCTTCCATAAGTGTGATGTTAGCAGTTTTCCACTCCTGATCTTGATTTGAGCTGATAATTTCACTACGCATTCTTGTAAAAGCAATTATTGCTTGTTCATAATCTCTTTCATAAAAATAGGTAAATACAGGATATTGGAAGTAGGTTGGTTTTTGTCTGAAATCTAAAACTTCAAGGCTTTCATCATATAATTTTCTTGCTTCTCTATAATTACCGCTAAAAGTTTCTACATGCCCAAGCATTAACAAGATATTTGAATATGTAAAATCTGTTCCGTCTGGTTCACCTATCAATAATCTAGCACTTTGATATGACTGCTTCGCCATACTTAAATTTTTCTGTCCTCTATAAACATTACCTAAAAATCGTTGTGGCCCTGGATTTTTTGGTTGTAAACTCGCAGCTTTCATTAGATAACTCGCCGCTAAGTCTGTATCTCTTTCTTCAATTGGGAAATTAACTATGTCATTATCAACTGGAAAATGTAATTGTGCTCTTCGAAATAATGCTGGAAATGAATTGGAATTTTGCTCCAAGATTTCTGCATATCTTGAATCCTTAGCATAAGGGTCCTTCAAATCATTTTTTAAATCGGCAGATATTAAGCGTATTTGGTAATATTCTGGATATTTAGAAATTAAGTCATCAATTATTTTATCTGCTAGTACAATATTTGAATTAATGTACTGTTGGTAAGTAGCCTCAATTATTTTTTCTTCAATTTCAGAGACATTACTTCTATTTTCATATGCATTATTCAGATTTGCTCTATAAGCATTATTTTCAAGTAATATTGAATTATAGGTTTTTGCAAAATGGAAGTTGGGATCAAGTCTTAATATTTCTTCCAATAGAGGCGGGTTATCATTACCTCTGAATTCTTCAGCATTAGCCATCACTGTCCTCATTAATTCTAAAGCTTTTTCAGAATTAGTAGTTAGAGGTATCAATTTAGTCTCTTGAGCAAATATTGTGGCCGTATAAAATGCAACACTAAACGTCAGTGCAAGAATTTTAAGTACTTTCATTTTAAAACTTATTAATTACGGTTAGTCAATTGGTTGATTTTCGTCATTTGGTAATATACCGTTATCAAAAGACTGCATTGCTGGTACAGCATTGTCTTGCATTATTGGAGCCCCACCTTGTAGAATACTATTTTCTGATTCCGGCTTATCAATTACAAAATTAGCAAGTACGCAAAGAAAAAGAAAAACGCCACCCAAATAAGATGTCGCTTTTGATAATAAATCAGCCGTTCTTCTTGCGCCAAGTCCAGAACTTCCTCCCATTGATGTTGCACCGATCCCTGAAAGACCTTGACCTGTCCCGTTCTGAAGTAATATCACAACAATCAGTAACGCGCAAATAATAGCAATAGTAATTATTAGAATTGTATATAACATAATGACATTTTTTAACTTGTAAATAGTTTTTATATAAGAATAATATATCAATAATTGTCTTTTATACCAATGCTTATCGAATAGCTAGAAGCAATCTAAAACCAAGTTTCATAGGTATAATATGAGACAAGCTTTAACTTAATATTATTGAATGATTTTAATGTTAATACTAAACTTTTCCTAAGCTCTTATCAAGGTGTTTTCTAAATTCTCAATAGTTATAATAGTTAATAGATATGGTGATTATTTAAATGATACATCCAATATTTAATCGGGAAGAGAAACGATTTCGATTGGGTATTCGAATATCCTTCTTTTTTTTGGGAATGATTGTATTGGTCGGACTAATACAATCCATTCCTATGGCAGGTTGGCAATGGTTAGTCGTGATCCCTTGTGCGTACGGGTGGTATCGGTTGAATTTATTTTTGACCGATCATCGGGTCAGTAAAGAAAGACCTTGGTTTGACGGTGGGTTATACTGGAACAAAACCTCACTTAAACATTATACAGCCGGTTGGGTCATTGGTTTACTAGCTCTAGCTATCATGGTAGGAGTTGGTTGGCTATTTGGGTTTTATGATATTGAATCAGTTGGTTATCTAAGCCAAAATAATGCATCTCATCATACGACCCAATTGTTTCAGTCATCAACATCATGGTATTATTCGATCTTTTTATTCCTGTTACAAATGCTGGCTGTTGGTTTTTATGAGGAAGTATTACTTAGAGGATATATACTCATTAATCTTAAAGAAGGTATATGGTGGGAGGGTATGTCTGAAGTGACGGCTCTTTTTGTTGCTGTAATCATTTCTTCTCTGATGTTTTCATTTGCTCATCTTTTCAATCCAAATGCCTCTATGATCACCTTTATAACTATTAGTTTAGCAGGGTTCTTGCTAGCCTTTCCTTTCCTTTGGACAGCTAACCTAGCCCTCTCCATAGGACTGCATAGTGCTTGGAATTTTATTTTAGGCGGTATTTTTGGGTTTAAGGTAAGTGGGTTATCACCAACGGCATCGTTCGTAACCATTGAATCAATAGGGCCAGATTGGTGGACTGGTGGATTATTTGGTCCAGAAGCGGGTTTATCGGGGGTTCTTGCGATGTGTTTGTCTTTATTGCTTATTATTATTTTTTTACAGAGACCCTTGGGTAAAGTCGGTATTCACAGCCATTGGTTAAATCCTGCTAAAAGGGATTAGCTTATTTAACTACTTTTGTATATTACTCATTGCTGAGCAATAGGTTAAAGGTTTGCATACTCACTAAATAGTAAGTAGTATTAGTTTTGTAGCACTAACAAATGCTATGGTAAATTACTTGAGAAATAGAAGAGAAGAGAAGAAGAGGTATAATTTTGACGTTTGAGAGTTTAAAAATACATCCGAGTATTATAAAAGGGTTAAAGGATGTTGGAATTACCGAAGTAAAAGAAATCTACAAAGAATTATTACAACTAGATCATCGGAAGGGTTCAGCTCTAATAAAATCCTCGGGTTCATCATTGGACGAACTACTTCTTCCAATAGTGCATCATCTAGCAGAATCGGACGAAAAGCAAGCTAAACCCAGTCGAATAGGAATATTATGCCCTACTGCAAATAGAGCAATCGAGATTGAGCAGTGGGTATGGGCGGTAGGTTATCACGCTAAAATACGTTGTTCAAGAGTAACTCAGCGGGAAGAGAAAACCATACAAGAGCAAGCTTTAAAATCTGAACCAACGGTAGTAGTTGGCGATCCTGGAAGACTATTAGATTTTATTTCGGATGGAATTTGGGAACTCGGTGGGCTAGATAAATTGGTGATTGTTAACGCGGATGAACTAGATCGATACAAAATGTTCAATAAGGTTAAAAAAATAGCCAAAAGTATTGGACCACAGACTCAAATGTATGTTCAGGCTCAAACTTATAATGCTACCGTTGAATCACTGTTGGCTTTTATGCCGGTACATACTAAATGTATTGGTTTTGAGTCCTTAATGAGTGGAGTAGGACCAGCGATTGCTCTTAACAGCAGGGTTCATAACTATTATTGCCAAATTCCAGAGCGGTCGAAGATTTCCACTCTAATGAGTCATTTAGAAGACTCTAAAACCCAGCGTATTGTTGTATCCGCCTACTCGAGAAAAACCATACAACGCTTATTTAAAGTTATACGAAAGAAAAATTGGGGAGTGGTTAGCATTGACTCATCTGCTACCGAAGAGTTAAAGCGGGAAAGGTTGAGTAACTATTATGATAAAGACTACCGTATTTTACTTTATGCAGGACTATCTATTGAGGAATTACATCTTCATGGAATCGGTGAAATAATATACTACGATATCCCAGACGATATTTTTGAGTTAGTACGTTCTATGCAGCTGCTTGATTATGGATATAAAAAACAGGTAGTCTCACTGTTATATCAGGATGATTTAAAAGCCTTTTTAGAGGTTTCTAAGGGCATTGGTTTAGCACCCATTAAAATCCCTTTGCCTAAGCGAAGTCCTAGAAACAACCAAGAAGATGCTCAGGCATCAAATCAGAAAGCTCAAGGTAAGAGTAGAGCTAAACACAATGATGGGCAAAAGGCTAAATACAAGAATAAAAACTCAATAAAAGGAACTCCAACCAGCAACCAGCAGAAAAAGAAAGGAACTAAAAAGCAGTCGACTTATAAAGAGGTAGAAGCTCCAAGGGTGAACTTAGAGGAGCTTGATCAGAAGCGAAAACAAAAAAAGCTTTCAAAATCGAAGAAAGGTAAAACACAATTAGCCAGAGTATCTGTTAAACAAACGAAAGGGAAAAAAACAGGACCTCCGAAAAACGAGTCTTCAGAGAATCCTGTTAAACGTTTTTTTAAGCGCTTATTTTAGACGCTTCTGCTTCCACAAAGCCTTTGATTGCTTCAAATGCGCTAAGTGTTTTTTCAATATGTTCATCGTTATGAGCAGCTGTTGGGATGAGTCGAATGAGCACCACCCCTTTTGGAACCACGGGATAAGCAACACCACTTACAAAAATACCATGTTCTTCACGCATAATACGCATGATATCCTGGCATAAATCCGTACTTCCTTGAGTTAAGACCGGAGTAACCGGACTTTCAGAAGGCAATACATTGTATCCAATTTTGATAAGTCCTTCACGTAATTTTAAGGTGTTTGACCAAAGTTTTTCTCTCCATTCTGGATGTTGGCGAATCATTTTAAGGCGTTCTCTAGCAGTAACTACAATAGGCATGGGTAGAGATTTAGCAAAAATTTGACTTCTTACATTCGCCTTCAAGAATTGAATGACTCTGGGTTCCGAAGCAACAAAAGCACCAACTAAAGCAACGGCCTTAGCGAATGTGCCAAAGTAAACATCAATACCGTCTTGGCACTCAAGTTGAGTACCTGTTCCAGATCCGTCATGACCTAACGTTCCAAAACCATGTGCATCATCGACAAGTAAGCGAAAAGGAACTTCTTCTTTTAGTTTGATAATTTCAGGAAGAATACCAAGGTCCCCAGTCATACCGAATACTCCTTCGGTTACCACAAGTATAGAAGAATTGTCTTTTTTCTTCGCAGCCGCTCTGTATAATTGCTTTTTAAAGCTTTCAATATCGTTGTGTTTGAAAACAGATTTGTCCGCCATTGCTAACTGCTTACCATCTACGATACAGGCGTGACTTAGTTCGTCGTAAATTAGATAATCATTTCGATCGACTAAGGCATGAATTACACTCATAATACCTTGATAGCCGAAATTTAGAAGCTGAGCATCTTCTTTGTGTACAAAGGCAGCGAGTTCTTTTTCAAGGGCTTCATGTTCATCAGAATTACCCGTCATCAACCGAGCACCCATTGGTGCACTCAAGCTGTATTTTGCAGTAGCCTCAGCGTCAACTTGTTTAATTTTTTCGTTACTACCTACACCTAAATAATCGTTTATACTCCAAACGACCATATCTTTTCCATTAAATTTCATTTCAGGTCCAAGAGGTCCTTCTAGTTTGGGAAAAGTGTAGTAGCCATAACCGGCTGATGTGAAAGGTCCAAGGGGGCTGGGGCGATTTGCCAGCTTATCAAATAAATCCATTAGCTAGAACAGTAGTTAGTTTAATAAGGGTTATACTGAAGTATACTTTTTTTGATTTACTCGTACTGAAGTAAAAAGTTCGATTATAAACTTCATCTTGTAACAAACAAAGCGTTTAGACAAAAAAGTAATAATTGACGTTAAATTTAAGAAAGTCTGTCTTTAACTAAAAAAATGTGAGACTATTTATCTAAATAATCTGGGCGTAGGATAAACAATCCGTTGTAAATATCACTTAACAGAATAACTCCACTCGGTAGATAAGGGTAATTACTCCATGTGCCCGAGAAGTTTGCGTCATTCTGACTAGGTTCAGAGTCAAAGTAGGCTACCTCGTTTAGACGGGCTTTGTCCACATCATTAAGATTAAATATTCGTAGCCCACTAGTATAATTTGATTGTAAAACGTACTCCTTGTGCACATATAGATTATGGTCGATAGAGGGGGTATTGTGCGTGTGATATCCTAGAAAGGCGGGTTCATTAATGTTGGATACATCCCAAATGTAGGTCTTAGTACTACGACCAAAATTGAGTTCATCTAACTCATCATTCATTAAAAAGTACCGGTGGTCCTCGGTTAGCCAGCCTTGATGGGAATATTCCATACTTGGATCTGCGCTTGCAGATAGGGTCAGTGGATAATTTTTGTCACTTACATCGGTAATGACAACGGCACCTTCAGCAGAACTAAAGCACAATTCTTTGCCGGTGTACCTGTCATCAGGTCCCTGGTAATTTAAGCATTGGGTATCGTGTATGTATCCTATGCCTGCACTGACCGAAGAGCTAAATTCGGTAGCTGGGTCGGCATAACAGCCGGCGAATGTTGGGTTCTTCGGATCGTTTATATCGATCATATGTAAGCCCGTTTCATTTCTAGAACCACAGGTATCTGCTTGAGTGACTCCGATAGCATAAGCAAACCCACTTGCTTCATTGATAGCGATATTATGAGCATTGCCCAGTTTTTTATACAGCGCATCTTCTTTGAATTGCATAAAACTTCCTTCAAAGGCTCTTAGTCTTGTGAGATCAAATACTTGCATTCCATGTATTTGACCATCAGAAACCACAAACATGTGATCATTAAATACTTTCATGTCTCTCCAGGCGGTCCCTTGTACAACTGCCTTAGCCGTGGTAGTACTTCCTAATCCTAAATTGCATGCAGGAAAATCCTCTAAGCCAAATGAAGCGTATTTTAAAGGAAAATCAGATTCATCTAATTTACCTACAACAATGGGCTCGTTAGGCTTGGTAACATCCACGAAACTAACTCCATCGGTTAAACCCACCAGGGCATATTCCTTGGAGGTTTCCGGGTCTACCCAACCCCAAATATCGTTGACTTGTTGCCCCCCTAAGCCTTCTGGGCTTATATGGGCATATAAACTTATGTTAACACAGGGGTATAAATCTGCAGCCAAATTGTTTTCACATGGATTATTGGCGGCCTCAAAATCAGACTCAAATTCTTCGGTTTCACCTCCATTACTAGGGCTTGATTCAAGGGTACATCCAACTAAATAGACCAGAATAAGCCCCAGCACCCAACTTTTGGGCTTCATACTCATAAACCAGAGGGATGAGAACAAGCTTAAAGAGGCTCCCAAATAAAAGGCTGTTTTGTTCTTCGAAGTGTTTTGAATAGACATGTGGCGTAATGTAAGTGTATAATATAGAATTTTAAACGGTGGAAGAATGCCAAGATTAACAAATATTTGGTTGGTGCATCCGGCGATTAATGCAGACCTTTTTAGATTATAGAGTCGTTTAACTTTTAGGCATTACATATATTCTTTTAAGCGCGTTAGTTACTCACATTGTTACCCTAAACCTATGAAAAGCACCCATATCGAGACCGTAGCTATACATGGTAGTATGAGAGCCCAAAAAGCAGAAAATAGTCCTATTGTGCCGGGTATTGAACTATCTACCATTTACGAGCATGCGAAAGATGGACACAGAGAAGGAGATT
>CALKOA010000126.1 GCA_938091655.1 uncultured Balneolaceae bacterium
TGGGCATATGCCTGCATGGCTAGCGCAACCATATGTGAATGATTTATCAGAGAATTTGTTGTTATGTATTCACGAAGTAATAGTTTGGCAGATTCTTTTTCCATAACGACCTTAGGATGTTAGTTGTTGGTTTATTCAATCTATTAAGTATCTTAGTTAGATAAGACTGTGATGTATCACAATATAATGTTGAACAAAATAATAAAGTCCTTCAAACAATTAACTATTCAAGATCATGTATGAATAAGTCAACTATACCATTTCATAAATGCATGTTTAGGGTACATTTTAATACATTAATTGTCATATTCGGTATGATAAGTCTACAGTGTATGACAAATGTCGAAGAAATTACTGGCGAGCAAGTACAAAATATATCCTTTCAAGCTGAGGTTCAGCCTATATTACAGCAAAATTGTGTCTCTTGTCATGGAAATACCGCGGGTATAAATTTGGATAGCTATGATGCCGTTATGAATAATAATGGCAATAATTGGAAGGAAAAGGTGGTGGTTCCAGGGAATGCAGAAAATAGCGGTTTATATGATGTCTTGTTAGAACGTCCGCAATTTCAGCTTCAGCAAATGCCTACTGGGGGACCATATTTGACAGGTGACGAAATAGAAATCATTAAAACATGGATCAATGAAGGTGCTAAAAACAATTAAATCGAGCAATAGCTGGTACCTTACATTGGCTCTTATGCTTGTAAATTCACCAATTACACTTTTGGCGCAAAGCTACTATGCAGAAAACGGTACAGCTAATTTCACCTCTAGTGTTCCCTTGTATGAATTTACGGGTACAAGTGAGCAGCTGACGGGGCTTATCAACTTAACCGATCATACGGTTGATTTCTATTTGGATTTGGAAACCTTGGATAGTGGCATAAAAAAACGTGACAAAGACATGAGGTTAACACTCGAAACAAAGAAATTTCCATTTACTGAATTCTATGGAAGCCTACTGGATAGTGTGGATCTAACAAATTCGAATCTACAGACGATTAGAACCCGTGGTAATTTTAGCATTCACGGAGTAACCCGCGAGATTGATGTAGAGGGTGTAATTACCGTTGAACAGAATGCCCTACATCTAAAAGCCAGTTGGGTGATTCGGTTGGATGATTTTAATATAGTACCTCCCTCCTTGTTAATAGTAAAAGTTGACCAAATCCAAAAAGTATCCATCGATATACGGCTAGATAAACAATAAATGAATGCTATTTTTAACCCTAACTTTTTTCATATGATATGAAATCAATTATTTGCACTTTCCTTTTACTACTCGTGGTAGAATCTAGTCAGGCTCAAATGGAGCGAAAACGTTCGATTGAGAATCTGCCTGATCCTGAACTCTTCCTAAGTACTTCATTGGTAACAGCTCAAACCGTTAGTATTGTTCCTAAGGGAGAAATACAAAGTGCCATATCGCATTCATTTGGGAGTATTCGAAGTGGTTGGGGTGATTTATTCGGTCTAGATAATAATGCTGCCGTTCACCTTGGCTTAGATATTGGAATTGCCCAGAATTTAAGTCTAGGAATTGGCAGAACAAGCGTAGACGATGTGTTTGATCTGCGTTTTAAATGGATGCCCTACAGACAAAATAGTTCAAATAGCCGACCATTGAGCGTTGGATTTTACCTAAATACTGCGCTTAAAACACTGGAAGAACGTCGGTTTAACTATAGCTTCACTGAACGGCTTAGCTACCATAGTAGCCTATTGATTGCCCGTCAATTTGGCCAAAAAATTACGCTTCAGCTGAGTCCCTCATTGTCTCATTTTAACACACTTATATCCCAGGATAATCGCCCCCTTCAACACACTGTATTAAGCACCCTATTATTGGGAAGGCTGCGATTAAATGAACGAAATTCACTTTCATTTGAAACCGTGCCTATTCTTTCTGATACAGACGCCATTCATCATTGGGCCTTTAGTTACGAAATTGAGACAGGCGGACATGTTTTTCAATTATTCTTGCAATCAGGGTATCTTTTTACGGAACAATACATCATTAAACAGACCACAGACTCTTTCTGGGATGGTGATATACGATTAGGTTTTGCTATACATCGAGTGTTTCAGATGAAGAAAAATAAATGAGTATATATTCTTTTGTGACCATGCATGGGATGAATAAATGCAAATGAGTTCATTTGTTAAGAAATTACTTATAGGAGCTATTTGTGTTGTTTTGTTTGGGTACACATCAACCAGGGTAAATGCACAGAAGACCATAACCCGCGCTAGCATAGCTGAATCGCTAGAACCGTACACTCCTATTTTTTTTGTTGGATATTCGCATTCCCCGACCTCGTATATCTTTTTGGGTAAAACGCCTTATTCCTCTTCACAGAGAGCAAGTATTGGTTATATTTCGCCCTACAGTGTTCGCATTTCTGGTGGCTACCTAAACTTCAGCGCTCGACTTCACCCCATCGTAGAGTATAGGTATTCCAAGCGCGATGCCGGTGGAAGCTTGGATACAATCCGAGGCTGGTCTTTAGATCCCTTCGGGTTAAGTTCAACTGTTCAACTCAACAAAACAACTCGCCTACGTAATACGGTTTATGGTGGATTTACGATTATGCCCTATTCCTTTCCAACGGACAAAGGTCGCCGATTAAATTTCAATTTTGAGCTGCAATCCACTATTGAGCAAGCATTAGGAAAACAGTATGTGCTTTCGTTTGGGGGAGCTTTCCATCATATTTCAAATGCACAAACTGGGGAGCAAAACCCTGGTATAGACTCTATATACATGTTGTTAAGATTATCTTATCTTATTGATTAATTATACAACACGATACTAGATCCTCTAAAATATGTCCATTCAAGCAAATCTTCATACCTCTAAAGGCATTATTCATCTCGAATTATTTGCCGATCAAACTCCAAAAACCGTGGCTAATTTCGTTAATCTAAGCCTACGGGGGTTTTATAACGGCTTAACTTTCCACCGAGTTATTCCTGATTTTATGATCCAAGGGGGCTGTCCCCTGGGCTCTGGTGTGGGAGGTCCTGGTTATCGCTTCGAAGACGAATTTGTACCTACGTTACGTCATAGTGAGCCTGGTAAATTATCCATGGCAAATGCTGGACCGGGTACCAACGGCAGTCAGTTTTTTATTACACATGTAGCAACACCTTGGCTAGATGACCGACATTCTATTTTTGGTCAAGTTGTTAGTTCAGAAGACCAAGAAGTCGTAAACAGTATTCAACAAGGTGATACCATCGAGAAAGTCGAAATAATTGGATCAACCGATGAACTTCTTGCTCAAGTAAAAGAAGTGACCATGTGGAATGAGTTACTGGATGAAGATTGATCTAGATAACATTCCTGATGAAAAAGGATTTCGAAGACGAATACATATAATTATATTCGGTTCGGATACCCTTGCAGGTAAATTATTCGACATTGTTTTAATTGCAGCTATAGCACTTAGTGTGGCTGTGGTAATGTTAGATAGCATTGGGGGTATAAGAGCTAATTTCGGTGATTTATTATGGAAATTAGAGTGGTTCTTTACCTTCCTTTTTAGCGTGGAATATCTACTTAGAATTGCATCGGTAAAAAAAGTTAAGCAATATGTGTTTAGCTTTTATGGGATTATTGATTTCCTTGCTATTCTACCTACCTATTTAAGCATTCTTATACCAGGTACGCAGTATCTCATAGCCATACGAGTTCTTCGAATACTCCGGGTATTCCGTATTTTAAAGCTAGCACATTACTTATCTGAGGCTAATTTTATCACCAAGGCCTTATGGCAAAGTAGAAGAAAAATTCTCGTTTTTCTGTTTGCTGTTGTGATACTATGTGTCTTTGCAGGATCCATTATGTATGTGGTTGAAGGTCCGGAAAATGGATTTAGTAACATTCCAATTTCCATTTATTGGGCTATTGTTACCCTTTCAACAGTTGGTTTTGGAGACATAACCCCTATTACACCGCTCGGTCAATTTATATCTGCCATAATTATGATACTGGGCTACGGTATTATAGCGGTACCCACTGGAATTGTAACCTATGAGATGACCAGAAGCACTAGTAAGCTACACCGTTGTGTAGAATGTGGTAAGCAAGACCATGAAAAGGATGCATTGTTCTGCAAACACTGCGGTAAAGAACTGTAAATAAGATAATACAGTGGTAAAGAACTTTTAACGTTTCCAATCGTATAAATTGTTCAAACCAAGAGTCAATTCGATTCTATGTATAAGTTATATATTTGTATTGTCGCCCTACTCTTAAGTGCTTTTCTGAGCCTTTTTTCACCTTCTTTGTCCGCCCAAAATAATTCTTTTTTCAAAAGTGAATTTAGTGATATTGAAGGCCAATTTAGGGATTCTACACTATCCTATACAAAGTGGCGAGTTACCTTTCTTAATAGTTTAGGCACGAATGGAAATAACTCCCGAGAGTATACCGCACAATATTCGATTAATCTTATTGGTGGAATTCATGGTGGTTTAGATGGGCGAGAATTTGGTTTGTTATATAATGTAGAGACGAACTATGTTCATGGCTTTCAAATTGCGGGACTTGGTAATGTTTCACTAGGAGAAATGTCAGGTTTAAACATTGCTGGTCTATCCAACTACGCCCAAGGGCCGATGAAAGGGCTCCAACTTAGTGGACTTGCAAACATCTCGGAAACTAGCATGGAGGGTCTGCAACTCACCGCAGGATTTAATATGAGTGCTGGTGAACTAAGTGGGATGCATATAGCGGGAATTGCAAATGTAAGCCAAGATAATTTAGTGGGCCTTAACTTATCGGGAGGACTAAATATAACCAATGAAGATATCGAAGGGCTAAACCTAGCGGGTATTGCAAATATAAGTAATGATGATATAGAAGGGTTAACTATTGCAGGTATAGCTAACCTCTCTGCTGAAGATCAATCTGGGCTAATATTATCAAGTGTTGCGAATGTTAGTGGTGATTTTATGGAAGGACTCATACTAACAGGAGGAGTAAACGCAGCTAAAAAGATAGAAGGTCTAAGCTTTTCTGGAGTAGCAACCTTGTCAAATGATTTAACAGGACTTACTGTAAGTCCTGTTAATATTCAAAAGACCATAACAGGCGTTCATGTAGGCTTTGTAAACATCGCCGAAGAGATTGATGGAGCCTCAATTGGCCTGATTAGTTGGTATGGGAACGGAAGAAAAAACGTAGACATCCGTTACTCCGATGGTGGGTTCTTAGATATGGGATTTACAACAGGAACTCACCGACTATATAATCAAATTAGTGTGGGCTTTGTTCCTCAAGAAAGCAATGTGTTTAAATTGGGGGGCTCTATTGGTCTTGTTTTCGATATGAGAGATCGTTTTTCGGGAATTTCTAAGAATAATTGGACAGTTACCCATGAGCTGTCTCTTTATCAATACATGGAAGATAAATGGCATAGGCAAAATACCAAACAATTCACTTACCGTTATTTACTTTCGTCGATGCCTAATAACCAATTTTCAATCTATGCAGGCCCTAGTCTTAACATACTTAAGGAAGGTTCTGTTGATGATCTAACTTGGTATTCTATGTGGAGCCCATCCATAAAGAACACGGACTATCAAGTGTGGGTTGGATTTAACATCGGTATACGACTATTCAAGCAAGAAGCAGTTGAACGAGTGAACTTTCCCTTAGAGCGTAATTTCTAAGTTTCACTCATGATCTTGTTAAAGGATTTTTCTAGGAAATCAATCTAATCTAAGCTTTATGAGGCCAAATTTTATTTTGTGCCAACCGAACCAGTAGCAAGGCTATGCCCCACTGTACTAGTATTGTGGCTAATGAGTATGGGCTTAGTGGGTTAAACCAATCATCCGGAGCATATTCAGCGACGCTCAAATACATCCACCATCCAAGTAAGGTGATTACTTCAATGGGTACTACATAGGTAATGACAATGTCCCACCATTTACCTAACGGTTTAGTTTCCCCTGGTTGGTGCACCAATTCTTCTCGGAACCTTGTTGCGCCATATTGGATAACGGCATAAGAGATAAACGCCCCTGAAACCATAAGACCAACCCCCCAAACAAAATCTTGATTTCCAAAAAAGGTCAGATTCAAAGCAGATGGGAGTCCAAACACAAAACCTGCTGTACCAGTTAATATGGTTGCTTTTTTACGGGTAAAACCTGCGTCAACAGCTACTTTGACGACCAACTCAATCATAGACAAGAGAGAACTAAATGCAGCAAAACTGAGGCCTAGAAAAAATAAAATAGAGAAAATACCGCCACCAGACATAGTTGCAAATAACTGTGGCATCCAGATAAATGTAAGACCTGTGCCTGCTGGTCCTGAATTCTGCATTATGTTTAAAATTTCAGCATTTGACATACTATTTCCCAAGGTTCCAAATACCGTGGAAAAAATTATGATGGCAGCCACTAATGAGATAGCGTTATTCCCAATACCCGTCTGGAACGCGCTGACAGTAATCCGATCATGGGTTCGCATATAGGCGGCATAGGTAAGAATTAACCCCCATGCTGCGCCTGTATCCCACGCATTTTGAGTAAGTGCTTCAAGCCAAATTCTGGGCTCTGTTAACGTATTCCAATCTGGGGTAAATAAATATCGTATACCCTCCCAGGAGCCTGGTAAACTTATCGCCTTTACCAATGAAACCAATAAAATGGTAAAAAGTAGCGGGATTAATATTTTGTTCACCTTCTCTATAGATGAAATACCTTTGATAACTACCCAAGAACCTAGTAGCATGACTATACCGTGAGTAAATACGGGTATTCCCTGTGCATGAAATGAATTCCAAACACCCATCGCTTGCTCATAACTGTTAGGTAGTCCAGATTGAAGTGACTGTGATAAATAATACAAACACCAACCGGCCACCACACTATAGTAAAACATGATGGCGGTGGCGACTAGGCCTATGAAAGCCCCCATCCAAGCCTTATTTTTACCTGCTATTGCTATATAGGATCCAACAATACCTCTACGCCCTTTCTTTCCAATTCCATATTCAGCAATTATAAGCGGTATAGACCAAAGAAATAAAAAGCTTATCCAAGCCACTAAAAAAGCACCTGCTCCTGCTTCACCTCCATTTTGTGCTGCTATTCTTGGGAAGCGCCATATATTGCCTGTTCCAATGGCGATACCTAGTACACTAAGTATTAGACCCCATTTCGTTGAAAATCGCTGTTTATCTTCAGATTTCCCTTCTATCTTTTGCATCTATTTTTCGGTCTTTGATAAGAAATTATTGTTAGACTGTGGTATCTTAAATTATGTCAATTAGCCTTGTTCTGTTTTGATTCAAACAACGCTATCCCTATCATTAAGGGTACGTGTACAAGGCTGCAACAATCTATTTTTATGTTGTACCAATTTCAATCATCATTGCTGTAAGATTATACTAAATGTTTGACTCACATCAGAAAACAAATAAGTGGCTTGCTCTAGCTACCTTTTTCATCTCCCTTGTTATATATAGCTTAACCATGGCTCCTACAGCTAGTTTTTGGGATGCAGGGGAATTCATTGCAGTGGCACATGG
>CALKOA010000127.1 GCA_938091655.1 uncultured Balneolaceae bacterium
GATGAAGGAGTAGTATATACAAATGCCTATTCTGTGTCAGGAGTTTGCTCCCCTAGTAGATTTACATTAGCAACTGGAGTTTATCCAAATTCAGCTGGCGCACACAATATGCGAACATTGGTACAACAACCAAGTGCTAGAAAAAAAGGGCTCATTGATTATCAGGTTGTATTACCAAAAGATGTTAAGATGGTTAGTGAAATTTTAAGGATGAATGGGTATTACACTACAAATAATGATAAAGAAGATTATCAGTTTTTTAAGTCAGAATTAGCTTGGGATGAATCTAGTAAGTTTGCCCACTGGAGAAATAGGTTAGATGGGGATACGCCTTTTTTTAGTGTCTTTAACTTTTTTGTGACACATGAGTCGAATATGTGGAATTTTGATTATCAACTTTCAGATTTATCTACATTTCCACCTAAAAGAAATGATTCAAGTACTCATTCAGAAATAAATAATGAAGTTGAATATCCACTACTCTTTCGTAGTGGTACTAACATTGTAATACCACCGTATTTACCTCAAAATGAAGTTGGTATTAAATCAATGCAGCGTCTGTATACTAACATAATGAGATTGGATACAGGAGTTGGTAAAATTTTAGACCAACTTGAAGAAGATGGACTATTAGACAATACTATTATCTTTTTCTATTCAGATCATGGCGGTCCACTTCCCAGGCAAAAAAGATTATTATATGATTCAGGTCTAAAAGTTCCACTAATCATAAGATATCCCAATAAGATGAGAGCTGGGACCATTGATGACAGATTAATAAGTTTTGTTGATTTTCCTTCGACTTTATTATCAATAGCCAATATAGAACCACCTGACTTTATGCAGGGACAAGCATTTGAAGGGAAATATAGGTCTAAAACGGAAAGACAATTTATTCATGCGCACGCAGATCGGTTTGACGAGAGTACAGATATGATTCGCGCGATTCGAGATAAAAGGTATAAATATCTTAAAAACTATTATCCTGACAAGCCTTATTATTTACCTCTGGACTACAGAGAAAATATGGATATAATGAAAGAATTACTGCAGATGCGTGATTCGAATAAATTAGATTCAAATCAGGCTCTTTGGTTTAGGCAAGAAAAAGATGATGAAGAATTATTTGACACGCAAAATGATCCACATGAATTAAATAATCTTGCTAATGATACTTCATATCATGATCACTTAGTTGGATTCAGAAATGAACTTGACAGATGGACTCAGGAAATAGGTGATAAAGGAGATATTCAAGAGGTAGATTTGATATCAGAGTTTTACCCTGATGGAAAAGCGCAAATGACACAAATGCCAAAAGTGAGTATTAATGATGGAATAGTTACTCTGGAAAATATTGATTCAGGTTTAAGTATTGGTTATAAATTTTCATCTGAAATTAAGCCAAATGTAGGTTGGAAACATTATGATGGACCAATAAAAGAAAGTTTAAATGATACTCTGAAAATAGTGGCTCATAAGGTTGGCTATAAATATGGAATTATAAACATTGTTAATGGGCAAGTAAGTCAACCTGTTTATCCAAATAACAGACATGACTCAAATGAGTAGCGTACTTATTAAATACTATTTTAGTTAATGTCAATTTTCTAGATGTTCTGAGGCTACATATGATCATTCTACACTGATTTTATTGCAATCTATAAATCGGTAATTTCGATAACTTCTGCTTCGTCGCTATCCCTGCTGTCCTGCTTAGCATCCTTACTGTTTCCATGTACTTCCGGCTCATGATCTTCGTTGGACATTTCTTTTTCGACAAGGATTTGATAGTCATTTAAAAACATGGCAAACATACCAATAGCCGAAACCACAGGAGCCATCGCACCGACCAAAGTTGCCCCGCCTACTCCGAAGGCAAGTTGCGTTTGAAAAACCACTTCCCCATCCTTGTTTTTAATAATTAACCGGCGAGCGGAACCTTCTTCAATGAGGTTGCGAATGCCATTTAAAACTTCTTTAACGCCGCCTTGAATTTCTTCATAAATGCGCTTGGCTTCTTGCTTCTTATCTTTCATGATTGTAGGACTAAATGTTACGTATGACGTAGTTTATTGATGTGTGAATAAAATTAAGACACTGTTTTTGAAACGAGTGTAAGGGTAATGCTAAGGTTGACTCTTCATAATGTACTTCTGTCAATAATATTCCGGTGTCAAAAGTCAAGAGTGTATCAGGCTCACGTTTACTTATGATCAGACGGTTTGTTGAAAATACCTCAGGGTAGTTCCGTTATTAGCAGAGTACAGACTCTAATGATAGAAATCATCGTCTTCACTTTTATTTATTACACGATGCAAACTAAAAAAAGTTCCAGTTTATCCGTTACGGTTGTTAGGAATGAATCACCCGATATTCAACCTTTAGGTCCCCCAGGTTCTAGAGGGTCTAGATCCGCTATATCCGTCATTTATGCGGCCGCCGTGTTGGGTATGAAAGCAGAGATTATTCAAGTCGAAACTCATTTAACTTCGGGCATGGTACGTTTTTTTTTGGTAGGCTTGCCATCTAGATCTGTGGCTGAATCCAGAGATCGAGTAGAAGCAGCTATAAAAAGTACCGGTTATGCGTATCCCTTAGGCCGTATAACGGTCAATTTAGCCCCTGCAAATGTGCATAAAGAAGGCAATGGCTATGATTTACCTATTGCCATTGGACTGCTTGCTATGTCCAAACAGATTTCATCGCAAAAACTTTCTTCCACCTTGATGATGGCAGAATTAGCACTTGACGGACGAATGAGACCCGTTCATGGCGTACTTGCAATGGCTTTTGAAGCAAAAAAAGCGGGTTTATCCTATTTAGTCCTTGCTCGCGAGAATGCTCATGAGGCAGCTTTGGTTCCGGGTATTCAAGTAGCTGCTTTTGGGCATCTTTCGGAGCTTATTTTATGGTTGAATGGGATAAATGAGTTAGACCAAAACACTGGATTTAACGACTTTAACGGTAAGCAGAAAGGTGAAACACCCCTTGATTTTGCACAAGTCAAAGGCCATAGTTTGGCAAAAAGAGGACTTGAAATTTCTGCAGCTGGTGGGCACAATGTAGTATTAATTGGCCCCCCAGGTTCTGGGAAAACGATGATGGCGAGGCGCATTTCTGGTATTTTACCTCCTTTGACCAAGCAAGAAGCTCTAGAGGTATTACGTGTTCAATCAGCATCTGCCTTATTGCGTGCCGAGCAGATACGCAATGTGGATAGACCACTACGTTCACCGCATCACTCGGCCTCGCGCAACCAGTTACTTGGAGGGGGTAGATTGCTTAAGCCTGGAGATTTGTCCTTGGCACATAATGGGATTTTACTATTAGATGAATGGCCAGAGTTTTCAAAGAATGTGCTGGAATCCTTGCGAAGGCCCTTGGAAGAAGGATTTATTGAACTAAGCTGGGGTAATCGAACCATGCGGTATCCCTCAAAAATCACCCTGTTGGCAACCATGAATCCATCATCGAAAGGAACTTGGTATGATCCAGCTAGAGTGGAGAGTCCTAGTTTGCATGAAATGAAGCGATATCTCTCCAGAATTAGTGGCCCGCTTTGGGATCGAATGGAGCTGCAAATAGAGGTCTCTTCTCAAGAATTGAGTTTTTGGAATGGTACAAAACAGGAAAGTAGTGAAGATATAGCGGGAAGAGTGGCAGAAGCTCGAAACCGAATGACTCATCGTTTTGCTCATCGTCCTTTGATCCACACGAATGCGCAAATGGATGCGAACGAATTAGACCGAAATTGTGCCATATCGAGTGGTGGAGAACAATTAATAAAGCATGCTGTTGAAAAACTCTCACTAAGTACTAGGGCCTATGTACAAATCTTAAGAGTTTCTCGCACCATAGCAGACTTGGAAGGTGTGCCACAGGTTTCCGCACATCATTTAGCCGAAGCCATTCAGTTTAGAAGCTTAGATCGGTTAAAAGGGGTATTGTAGTGGAAGATATTGAGTGCGAATATCAATAGATTTGGTAGTAGCCGTGGTGAAGTAAGGTTTAGTTATGGTACAAGTGTAACTAAAACCTAGGAGCTGCTTCCAAGGCTCAGCAACCATTGTTGATTATTGAATCCTTTAGTCCATCTCGGGTACTCATCCTTTGCCTTTATTTGTAGACATTGCTTTTGCTTCGGCGCCACGCCAACTCTATACCTACCGGGTTTCTGGGGAACTGTGTGAGCAGGTATCCATAGGAAAAAGGGTTTGGGCACCTTTTCGAAATTACAATGCAATAGGGATGGTGGTGCGTGTTCACAAGGAGGAACCGTCTTTTGAACTCAAAGCAATTCGGAAGGTATTAGACACCGAAGCTATTATGGACGAATCCTTAGTTAAGCTTACTGAGTGGATGCATCGTTTTTACTATTGTAGTTGGGGAGAAGCTATACAAGCGGTACTACCTAGTGGGCTCAATATGGTGTCCAAGCAGTATGTACGAGCAGTACCCCTAGTTTCCCTGTCAGAAGCTAAAAAAGGGCTTAAATCAGGATATATATCAAGCTCTACGTCAGTAGGTACCGAGAATTCCGTTCTAGATTCTAAGGTCTTTGGCGAACTCACCGAGAAAGAAAAAAAACTATGGAACTGGGTAGGGTCTTTAGCTGAAGAACCGACTGCAGAAGAGCTTCGAAAAAAAAGCAGAGCTCAGGGAGATTTGGGTGTTTTAAACAGGTTGATCAAAAAGGGGTGGTTAGAAATTTGGGAGCAACCGGAGATTAAATCGAAGGAGGCTAAAGAAACCTGGTGGGACTGGAAAGATGAAGAGGCTAAGGTTAAGGCCGCAACTTATGTGCCCTCCGAAAGAGAGTTTAAGTGGGAACGAGCGCTAAAGACGCTACAAGAGGAAGAGTTGCCGGCTCGTAATCAAGACCTTAGAACACTGGAATATGTTGGGGCATCGGAGCTTCGATCATTAGCTGAAAAAGGATATCTAATTAAGTTTGAAAAAAGTCGTTTTGAAATGCAGACGCAACAACTCTGCTACAATCCTTCGACAATTAATGCACTTAACAAAGAACAGCGTACAGCAACCGATGCCATAGTAAAAAAGCTAGTGGACCAAAAGTTTAGCCAGTTTTTGCTTTATGGCATAACCGGCAGTGGGAAAACGGAGGTCTATATACACGCTATAAAAAAGGCTCAAGAGTTAGGTAAAGGGGCCATTGTCCTGGTGCCAGAAATTGCCCTAACTCCTGGTACCGTAGCCCGGTTCTATAAAATTTTTGGGGAAGATATCGCTGTCTTTCATAGTCAACTAAGTGCATCTGAGCGCCTATCTGCATGGAATGCACTTAAAAATGGAAAAAAAAGTATTGCTATTGGACCTCGCTCAGCCTTGTTTGCCCCTATTCAACCGTTGGGGCTTATCATTATTGATGAAGAACATGACTCATCTTATAAACAAATGGACCCGGCGCCCCGATATCATGCTAGAGAAACGGCAATTATGCGAGCACATATTGAAGACGCCGTTGTGGTCATGGGGTCAGCTACGCCTAGTTTACAAACTCTACACAGGGTCGCGAAAGATAAAGCAGCTATGCTTCGCTTAACCCAACGGCATGCTGAGGCCACCTTACCAGTAGTCCAAATGTTGGATCTTAAACAATACAAGTCTGCGATGAAAGGCCCTATGGCAGTGCCTACCTATTTAGCGGTAAAGGAAGCCCTTGAGCGAAAGGAACAAGTCATATTACTCCTCAATAGGCGAGGTTTTGCTTCCTATCTTCAATGCGAGGACTGTGGCCATATTCCAATGAGCCCAGATTGTTCGGTAAGTTTGACGCTTCATAAGCGTAAAAGAATGCTATTATGCCATTATTCCGGTTATGCAAGACGAGTAGATACCCATTGCGAGGCCTGCGGATCATCCAATTTACATGAATGTGGCTCAGGCACTCAACAGGCAGAGGAACAAATTGAGACGCTATTTCCCGAGGCTAGAGTTGCCCGGTTCGATCGTGACAGTACGTCCAAAAAAGGCGCACATGCTAGAATTTTAGAATCATTTGGACGAGGTCATGCGGATATTTTGGTAGGTACACAAATCGTTGCCAAAGGGTTGGACTTCCCCAATGTGACTCTTGTGGTGGTGCTCGATGCCGATACCGAACAAGCATATCCCAGTTTTCAATCCTCAGAGAGGTTGTATCAGCTTCTCTCACAGGTTGCAGGTAGATCGGGTAGAGGGCATAAGCCGGGTAAGGTATTTATTCAAACTCGTCAACCTGAACAGCCTGCCTTACATTTTGTGCCTAGTCACGATCATGAGGGTTTTGCTCGCCATGAAATGGCCTTGCGAAAGCCCTTGAATTATCCTCCATTTTCCAGACTTATAAAATGTGTACTCAAAGGATCCGATGATGAATTGGTTTCAGCTGCTGCTATGGCATTGTTTCAGGCATGGCAACAGGTAGTGCCGCAATGGGCTCTATTAGGACCATCTCCGGCGCCCATTGAATGGATGCAGGGTCATTATTATTGGGAACTCATGGCCAAAGTAGACCCAGAAAAAGGAGCTCACTATATGGAGGCTATGTTAGACCAAGTTTTTGAAGTCTACGAATTATCCTTTCCTAATCACCGTTCGGTTCGAATAAATATCCATGTAGATGCGATACGATAAGCAGGATGTAGGGTGTTATTCGTCCTATGCAATAAAGTAAAAAGGGTGTTACATTGCACTCTTTATGCAAAAATGTAGATTAATTAAGTACATCAGGCATGCAGGATTATGAATTTATAGATGGTAGTCGGCTTTCATCGGTAATCGAAGCCCTGATTTTTGCTAGCAACGAACCTATGAGTGCATCTAAGATTCGCACGATCATTGTTGATAATGAGCAAAACATCGAAATTTCGGAACAGACGGTGGATGAATTTGTTCAGCTGCTAAACGAGCGTTATGAACACAGTGGAAGCAGTTTTCGGATAGAACGGATTGGTGGTGGATATACGTTTTTAACTCAAAAGAAGTATCACTATTGGTTAAGTATTTTTCAGCATGAAAATGCTTACAGAAAATTATCGCAATCAGCAATAGAGACGTTGGCCATTGTAGCGTATCGGCAACCTATTACTAAACCAGAGGTAGATCAAATTAGAGGGGTAGATTCCGGTTATATATTGCGTCAGTTAATGGAAAAAGCCCTCATTGAGGTAGCTGGGAGGGGAGATGGTCCCGGGAAGCCTTTACTATACAAAACCAGCCGTCATTTTTTACGACATTTCGGATTGAATTCAGTACAGGATTTACCCAAACCCAGAGAAATTGAAGAGATTCTAAAGGACGATGATATGGCCGAACATCGGCAATTACTCATGTCAAGGCAGCTCATGTTAGAGGCTGAGGAAGAAGACCGGATAGAGTTGAAAGGGGATATCTACGAAGATTCTGAGGGTAACAGTACACCCACAACTGAAATGGATTTTGAAGAACAAGCCGGCTCTCATGATGAGCTTGAAGATGGACTAAAAACCTCGTCAGAAACATCAACCAGTGAATCACAAAAAGCCTCGTCAGCTGGTGAACCAAATGACGCTAGTACAGAGGATAATTAACTATGAGTCTACGTTCTATTCCCAAAAAAGGGGAACAATTCCGACTAAATAAATTCATTGCCCAGTCGGGGCTATGTTCAAGGCGAGAAGCTGATGAACGCATCGCCAACGGTGAGGTTACTGTAAATGGGAATTTAGTTACGGAAATGGGGTTTAAAGTAACCATGGATGATAAAGTAGAGGTAGAAGGTAAAGCCTTAAATCCTGAGCCACCCGTATATCTTTTACTCAATAAGCCTAAAAATACAATCACCACTACCTCCGATGAACATGGTCGAAATACCGTCATGGATGAAATTGAGCATGCCACGGGCTACAGGGTTTATCCCGTTGGAAGATTGGATAGGAATACCACAGGCTTACTATTACTAACAAATGATGGAGATTTGGCGCATCGACTCATGCACCCTTCTTTTAAAGTCCGAAAGACCTATGAAGTAGTGAGTGAACGACCGTTAACCGACGAGGAATTAGCTGGTTTTCAGAAAGGTATTCCACTGGATGATGGTGTTGCTAAAGCTCACAAAGTTCAAGGGTTTGCTGATGCTCCAGATCGTTTTCAACTGTCTGTATTTGAAGGAAGGAACCGCCTAATTAGGCGAATGGTCGAGTATTATGGAACCGAAGTGACTAAGTTAAAACGAATTGAATATGCAGGCTTAGATTTAAAAGGAGTGCCACCGGGTCGTTGGCGGTTTCTTCGTGACAAAGAGATTGTGGATTTGCGAGTCTTGGTTAAACTTAAACCATTGGAAAAGGTGGTAACCGTAAAAAAAGCAGCGACGAAGCCCCCCAAAAGAAAGAAAAAACGTAAAAAGCGTTAATTCGACCGCAGAATGTTTTTACAGTCAACTTGGATTTATTTTACTAGAATGGGCTATTTTAATCTTTTTTACATGTGATGTGCTTGCTATCTAGGCCTAAGCTACTCATTTTGTAGCCTTGATTACACTATAGTATATTTAGTAAAAATTCGGCATGGCCTTGTTTATTAAATTTTTGTGATAGCCAAACATGTTTTATTTACTTACATACTCAAGGTGTAGAATCGCACAGGAATTTGAATTTCGATTCTTTTTTAAAAATAACGAAACCTATTAGCATGAACTACGGTAAAACAACAATATGGCGCTTAGCTATATTATTCATAGTGTCAACATTCACCTTCTCGGCTTGTTCGACTTTTAAAAAAGCAGAAGCGCCAAAACCTATGGCTAGTGCTCCAAAACCAACTTCCAAAAAAGGAGACATGAAGGCCTTTTCCGAAGTAATAACGGATAAAGCTATTTCTGATGAAGGGGTGTTTACAGTCCATAAAGTGGATGATAAATATTACTTTGAAATTCCAAATGAGATGCTCGAAAGAGAGATGTTATTGGTTAGTAGAGTGGCAGGGACGACACAAAACCTAAGCTTTGGTGGGGCCGGGCAAAAGGCTCGTTCTCAGCAGGTGATTCGGTGGCAGCAAAAAGAGAAACAAGTAGTATTGCGTCATGTATCTTATTCAAGTGTTGCCGATGCCGACGATCCTGTTTACAACTCTGTACGTAATAATAATTTTGAACCAGTGGTTGCCACCTTCAAGATTGAAACTATGGGTGAGGATAGTTCGTCTGTGGTCATAGATGCTACAAGCTTATATACGTCCGATGTGGCACTATTAAGTGGATTAAGTTCATTTCAACGAAGAAACTTTCAGGTTCGAAGACTAGATGGTTCTAGAACCTTTATTGAGCGAATGGCTAGTTACCCAGAGAACTTAGAAGTTCGCCATGTGTTAACCTATGATGCAGGTAGTCCTCCTGATGATGCATCTACCGGAACCATTTCACTAGAAATGAACCAATCAATGATTCTGCTTCCTGAAGAGCCTCATACTCCACGAAATCATGATATGAGAGTGGGTTATTTTTCTATCTCTCAGTATGACTATAGCTCTGAAAAACATCGAGCGGCCCAAAACAGATACATCACCCGGTGGAAATTGGTACCATCCGACAAGGAAGCTTACCTAAGAGGGGAGTTAGTTGAGCCTGAAGAACCCATCATTTACTATCTAGACCCAGCAACTCCTGAAAAATGGAGAAAGTATTTGATCCAAGGTATTGAGGATTGGAATGTGGCATTTGAAGCCGCTGGATTCAAAAATGCTATTATAGGTAAAGAAGCACCATCGCCAGAGGAAGATCCAGAGTTTTCACCAGAAGATGTTCGATACTCAGTTATCCGCTACATAACCAATCCTATTCAGAATGCTCAAGGGCCTCATGTACATGACCCTAGAACCGGTCAAATTTTGGAAAGTGATATACTTTGGTACCATAACGTAATGAACCTATTACGGAATTGGTATTTCATTCAAACAGCTGCGGTCAATCCAGAAGCTCGAAACGTAGATTTTGATACCGAATTAATGGGTGAACTTGTACGGTTTGTTTCTGCTCATGAAGTGGGACATACTCTTGGATTACCACACAATATGGGTTCCAGTCCAGGATATACGGTTGAGCAATTGCGTGATCCTGAGTTTACCTCAACCCATGGGGTAGCCCCGTCCATCATGGATTATGCGCGATTCAACTATGTTGCACAGCCTGGTGATGGCGTTACAAACTTCTTCCCAATGGTAGGCGAATATGATATTTGGTCCATTAAATGGGGTTATTCTTGGTTCCCTGATGTGGAAGAAGCCGATGATGAGAATGAGATACTTCACGATTGGATTATAGCAAATGGTGATGATCCATTGTATTTCTTTGGATATGCCACAGGCGCTGATCCCCGTTCTCAGACCGAAGCCATCGGTGATGATGCAATGGAAGCCAGCAAATTAGGTATTGCGAACTTAGAGCGTATCACAGGGAACCTTATTGAATGGATAGAAGCACCAGGGCAGGACTATGATGACTTGGCCGAGCTTTATGGTAATGTGATCTCTCAATGGAGACGCTACATGGGACATGTAACCACCTATATTGGCGGAGTCTATGAGACGTACAAAACGTATGACCAAGAAGGCGGGGTGTATGAAGTTGTGAGTGAAGTAGATCAACGAAGATCCATGGAATTCCTACAGGAATATGCCTTCTCTACACCAACGTGGGCATTTAATAGAGATATTCTAGATCGTATTAATGAGTCCACAGCGGTTGAAACATTCCGTTCGGCCCAGTCAGGTGTTTTGAATGGGGTATTAAACCCAGCTAGAATTGCTCGTTTGACTGAAGCAGAAACACGTACCGATGCCGATACATATACTCTTTTCGAGATGATGGATGATTTGCGCAACGGTATTTTTAGTGAATTACGTGCGAATAAAAATGTAGATGTTCACCGCCGGCACTTACAGCGTGCCTACGTAGAACGCATGGAATATCTAATGACCCAGGAACCTTCTGGATTCTTTGGTTCTAGTGTGGATGTAAGCCAGTCCGATATTCGACCGGCTGTACGTAATCAGTTGACTTTATTGCGAAGAGATTCTGGCCGTAGAATCAGTGCAGGTAATATCGACCGAGCCACTCGAGTACACTTAGAAGATACCATTGCACGAATCGACAGCATTCTTGAAGAGAATGACTAATTAAATCAATTTTCATAAAGTCCCCTTTAGTCCAGGGGGCTTTTTTTTACTCATATATTAAAGAGCATTCGCTCACACAGTATTTTCAAACTAAAAACCTCTGAATATGAAAGTTTTACAAAAAATCCTCCTATTTAACGTAGCTGTACTCGTTACACTATCTACTATGTTAAGTGCTCAACAGGTAGATATGGAGTTGCTAAAATCCATTGAGCCACGCAACATTGGACCTGCAGGGATGTCAGGAAGGATTACCGCCATTGATGTGGTCGAATCTAATCATGATATTATGTATGCTGGATCTGCATCAGGAGGTATTTGGAAATCGGTGAGTGGAGGGGTGGCTTGGGAGCCTATTTTTGATGAATACGCAGTAGCTTCTATTGGTGCTATCGATATTTATCAAGCTAGTCCAGATATAGTTTGGGTTGGAACTGGGGAAGGAAATCCACGTAATTCCCAAAGCTCAGGAGCTGGAGTCTATCGTAGTTTAGATGGAGGGCGCAGTTTTGAATTTATGGGATTAGAAGGGGTTCGAAATGTCCACCGTATTATCGTTCATCCTACCGATCCAAATACGGTTTGGGTTGGTGGTCAGGGTGATGCATGGGCGGATAGCGAGCATCGTGGTGTGTATAAAACAACCGATGGCGGTAAGACATGGGACAAAGTGTTGTATATCAATAGCCGCACGGGGGTAGGTGATATGGTGATGGATCCAAGTAACCCCAACAAGATATTGGTAAACATGTGGGAGTTTCGTCGGTGGCCTTGGTTTTTTAAATCAGGGGGTGAGGGTTCTGGAATGTATATGACCTTAGATGGTGGTGAAACTTGGAACGAAATTACCGACGAAGATGGATTGCCAGAGGGGGAATTAGGAAGAATGGGTATCGCTTTTTCTTCGTCTAAACCGAATATTGTATATGCAATTGTTGAATCGAGTGCGAATGCTATTTATAGAAGTGAGGATGGTGGCTTTACATGGGAACAACGACAAACAGTCAAAGATGACCCAGATGTAGGTAACCGACCATTTTATTATTTTGAAATCTATGTAGATCCGTTCAACGAAAACCGGGTTTATAGTATTTATACCTATTTATCTGTGAGTGAGGATGGAGCGAAAAGCTTTGAAAGTCTATACCCATATTACAATTGGGTACATCCTGATCACCACGCTTTTTGGATGAGTTCATCGAATCCAGGTTTCATCGTTGAAGGAAACGATGGTGGGCTTAATATTTCTCATGATGGAGGTAAAACCTGGCGATTTGCTGAAAATATTCCTGTAGGCCAGTACTACCATGTTAACGTCGACATGGAAATTCCTTATAACGTCTATGGTGGTATGCAGGACAACGGTTCATGGGAAGGTCCTGCTTATGTTTGGAGAGATGGGGGCATTCGAAATGCCTATTGGGATGAATTATTTTTTGGAGACGGCTTCGATGTAATGATGGATCCAAGCGACTCAAGATACCTTTATGCGATGTCGCAACAAGGGAATGTTGGGCGAGTTGATCGAGAGACCGGAAGTGCCCGCTTTGTTAAACCAACTCATCCAGATGGAGAAACTCTGCGCTTTAACTGGAATGCAGCAATCAACTTTGATCCATTCGAAAAAGAAACCATTTATTTTGGTAGTCAATACGTCCATAAAAGTACGGACCGAGGAGAAAGTTGGACCATTATTTCTCCGGATTTAACTACCAATGACACCACAAAGCAAATGCAGCATGAAAGTGGTGGGCTAACTATGGACGCCACGGGTGCGGAAAACTTCACTACTATTTTGGCCATTGAGCCGAGCCCGGTGGAAAAAGAGGTCATTTGGGTAGGTACGGATGATGGTAACATTCAAGTAACCACCGATGGTGGAGAAACCTGGACCAATACAGCTAGCAATCTAAAAGGCATTCCGGAGGGGAGTTATGTAGCTCAGGTGAAAGCATCTACTTTTAACGCTGGAGAAGCTGTTGCAGTGATAAATAATTATCGCCGTGGTGATTGGACCCCTTATGTGGTTCACACGAGCAACTACGGTAAAAAATGGACCAACATTGTAGAGGGTAAAGGCTTAGAAGGCTATGCTCTGTCCTTTGTGCAAGATTTAGTCGAACCAAATCTAATGTTTGTAGGGACCGAATTTGGATTGTATTTCACCATAGATGGAGGTGATAGCTGGACTCGATGGACCAACGGATACCCAACTGTTTCTACCTATGATATGGTTATCCACCCACGTGAGCATGATCTAGTAATTGGTACATTTGGGCGCTCTTTCTGGGTGTTAGATGACATTAGACCTCTTCGAGAATTAGCTGCAGAAGGGGTGAATGAACTTGAAAAAGCGATTAAAGCCTTTGATAGTCCAGATGCTTATTTAGCAAATTGGCGTCAGGCTATGGGTTCTAGGTTTGCTGCCGATGCGATGTATTCGGGCGATAATCGCCCAAGAGGCGCCATGATAAGTTATTCTGTGAATAAAGAACTTGCAAAGAAATCCGAAAAGTCAGACTCCCCTACAGTAAGTGGTCGTTCTTGGGGACGTAGAGGATCAGATGAGGAAAAAGTTAAAGTGGCGATCTTCGATGAATCAGGTGAAAATATCCGCAATTTTGAAGTGACTCCAGAGCATAATGGTGTGAACCGTATGCAATGGGGCTTAGAGCGTAAAGGTATGGAACGTCCTTCACGTAGAGCTGCTCGTCCTAATATGCCTGAACCACGAGGTGGGGATGTGTTGCCAGGAACTTATAAAGTTGTGATGAGTTATGCAGGTAGTAAAGACTCTACTATGGTCACCGTACATTACGATCCTCGAATTGAAATTACAATGGAGGCTCTTGAAGCTACCGCCGCACTCGAAGATGCGGCTGGAGCTTTAGGTGCTGAGCTTGCTAAATCAGTTTCGTCGTTGGTTACAGCCGAAGGTATACTCAAAGTAAACAAAGGACTTATGGACGCGGACCCTCGGTCTGCTGAAGAGTTAAAAGAAGTGCGTGATACTCACAAAGCCACTCAAGAAAGCTTAGATGCACTGTATGCGCACATTTTTGGAAGTGATGATGACGAACGTCAAGGAATCGTCAGAAATCCTGAGGTCACTGTAATGTCTAGGTTGTATGGAGCTGGTAGATATCTAGGTAATGACATTGATGGACCAGGAGCTACTGAAGAAAATTTATTAAGGCTTGCCAGGGAAGCAGTGACCGAAGCCATGGAAAAAATTGATGTTTTCTTAAACCAAGATTGGCCCACCTATGAGGCAGCGGTTCGAGAAGCTAATTTAAGTCCATTTAAATCCCTTACTGGTGAGGATAATTAGCCGGCTAAAGAAGAACGATGGAAGCCTTCATTGACTTTTTTGAGAATATACCTTCAACCTTCCGTGCAGGAATACTGGTGGGAGGTATATTCGTATTTTGGATCATTGAAGGTGTTTTTCCCTTATTTAGTTATAGCTATAATAAAGTTAGACACGCCGTAACCAATGGGTTACTTACGCTGTTTTTTGTTCTAATTGGATTGGCATTTGCCTCCTTACTTCTGGTGGCTTCGCAGTGGGTGACCCAAGAAAACTTTGGACTCATTCACTGGATATCTATGCCTTTATGGGTGCAAATTTTAGTGGGAATAGTATTGCTTGATTTTTTTGGAGCTTACTTAGTTCACTGGGTGGAACATAAAGTTAAATTTATGTGGAAGTTTCACTTGGTCCATCATAGTGATACGCATGTGGATGTGACCACAGGGCTTCGACATCATCCCGGGGAGGCTTTATTCCGTATGTTGTTTACCATAGTCGGGGTGATTATGGTGGGTGCTCCAATTTGGTTGGTTTTCGTATATCAAACCTGCTCGGCTTTTTTTACTCACTTTAATCATGCCAATATCTCTATGCCCTCTTCTGTGGATCGTGCGCTCTCCTGGGTGGTAGTAACACCAAACATGCATAAAGTCCACCATCACTACACCCAGCCTTATACAGATACTAATTATGGGAATATATTTGCTATATGGGATCGCCTGTTTGGAACCTTTGCTCAGGTGGACGATGCAACAAAGCTAGTTTACGGGATTGATACCCACATGGATCCTAAGGAGCACGAAGATGTGGTTAATTTGCTTAAAATTCCTTTTCAGCCCTACAGGCCACCAGTAGGGTCTAAGTTTGCTGAAATTGAGTCGAATAACACTTCACTTAATGACTCATATAAAAACTCAGATAGCGAGTTAGAAAGCTAATCTTAGGGTTATAGAGCTTCCTAGACCTCTATTTAGATTTTTTCGTCATCATCCTTTAGAAAAATAGTGAGTCTGAATAGGGGTTTGCGCTTACTCCTCTGTCTATTAGTTAGACAATAATTTTAAGAGGAGTTTCTATGAAAAAAGTGTTTGGATGGGTCGCGGTATTTTTGCTCTTACCCATGATGCTTTGGGCACAGCCTGAAATACCTATAAGTGAATGGACTGGAAGAACTATATTATTGATTGGTGCTCACCCAGATGACGATGCGCAATCGCATGGAACCCTTGCAATGCTTCAAGCCAATGGAAATGAAGTATATGTAATGTTATTGACCACAGGTAATGTTGGGACAGGGGATCCAACGATGACTCGGGATCGTCTTTCTAAGATTCGGAGACAAGAAGAGGTAGATGCCTTGGCCGAGTTAGGGATTCCTGAATCGAATTACATAAATCTGGGATACACCGATGGCATGTTAGAATTCGCCGATAAAGAAGAATTAGTCAAGGATATTGTATGGTGGATTAGAAAGCTAAAGCCCACTACTCTTATGGCCTTTGATCCTGGATATGGCTACCAGCAGTGGCATAAAACGGATCATCGTGCGGCGGCATATCTTGCTGTTGATGCTGCTAGAGCAGCCGAGTGGAGATTGATTTTTCCTAGTCAGATTATCAATGAGGGATTGGAAAGACATACCATTACCGATTATTTATTTTACAGTACTACCGGTGGTGAAGCCAATACTTTTGTAGATATTTCAGCCTATGCTGAAAATAAAGTACGGTCTAGATCAAAGTACATTAGTCAGTTTACCTCTGCATTTGATAATTATACCGGTCCAAACCCCGAGGACTTACCGGGTAATGAAGGTGAGGAGTTTTTAGAGCGTATGAGACGTGGCGTGTATGAGCGCGGTGCAGTGAATGGGGTTCCAACCGAACGTTTTCGTTATTACAAAGGTAACCCTGATGGAGCGGGATCAAGAAGAGGGGGGTACTAGTCGTAGCAATATTGTAGTAGCAATGGATGCATAGGTATTCACATTACATAATTTTGAGATTGTGATGAGCTAGATTATTGAACATTCGCACATAAAGCATATTTAGATAGAAGTGGCGGGGGGATACCCCGTCATTTTTTTTTGTATTTACTATCTGTAAACAACCCTTTTTATAATCCGATAAGGTGTTTTTTAAAATAATACACTAAGGCACTTGAATATTAATAAAAAGGGTGTATTCTTTAGTTATAAGTTATTGCGAGATTAGCTCAAGTCGAATAATCATGAAACACTGGTGTACTAACAGTGTGTTTACATGAGTATTGAAAAACCAAATAAACTATTAATACGCACTGAATGACACTTGATAGCCAAAAATTACAGATACATTCAACTGCGGTACAAGCTGAAACTAAAGACGCAAATTTAGTAGATGCTATTCGTGAGGGTGATCAGGCAGCATTTGAGCAATTGTTTTTTGAATATAATCCCGCTTTAATTCGATTTGCAAGCAGTATTACTAGATCTAAAGAACTCTCCCGAGATACCGTTCAAGATGTTTTTTTGAAAATTTGGAGGAATAGGAATCAGTGGACTATTCATAGTTCGTTGAAGGTATATTTGTATCAATCCGTCCGAAATCAAGCATTGAATTTGTTAGAAAAACAAAAGAACAGATTTAAACTGAAGGAAAATCTGCATATCGATTATTCAACTAGTATGAACATTTGGGAAGAAGGATTTCAAAAGAAACTAGAACCTCCTGAAGAAGATGCTAAACGAATCATGACCATTTGGATGCTAGTGGAAAAAATGCCTGATCGGCGTAGATTGGTGTTTGAATTGCATAGAAAAGATGGACTCAGTTATAAGGAAATTGCCAAGGTACTTGATCTGTCTGTCAAGACGGTGGAGAATCACATAGGGCAAGCCATTAAGTATTTACGAGAACAACTTGGTCAAGAAAAAAATATCTAGAATTTTAGGGGTTATCAGAATATTGCCTGTCTTAAGTATTAAACAAGGACCCTAAGCATCATATGCAAGCTGAGCTACTAGCGCGTTATTTATCGAAAGAGTGTACAACTCAAGAATATCTTGAAGTTGAATGCTGGTTGCGTCTATCAAAGGACAATGTAGAAGAGCTAAAAGCCTACGAGCAGTTATGGAGGGATTCTGCAAATCTTATCAAGCTAGAAGATGGATCAGACAGTAATTTGGATTGGTCCGTACTTCAGAGTAGAATAGAAGCAGAAGATTTGAATGAGGAAATGAAAAAGCCTAAGCTACCCACCTCCAGAAGTAGAAGTGCTTACGACAATGTTTCTTATTTTTCTAGAATAGCCGCAATTATCACTCTTGTATTCCTTGTTGGTTTTTATGGGAGTCAGTTTTTTGAGCAACCCATACCCACAGATGTGGAGCCGGTCTTGAAAGAAATTAGCATGAACAAAGGTCAAAGAGGTTCGGTAACCTTGAGTGATGGCACCTTGGTTTCATTGAATTCTGAAAGTAGTATTACTTTACCCAATACCTTTAAATCGAACGTTCGGGAAGTGTATTTGGAGGGGGAAGCCTTTTTTGAAGTAGCGAGAATGGAAGATAAACCCTTCTTGATATACGTAAACGGTACAGTTGTAGAGGTTTTAGGAACTTCATTTGCAGTACGTGCTTTCCCAGATGATGAAATAGTCAGGACAACCGTAGTAGAAGGATTGGTTTCGTTCCGTTCTGAGAGCGAAGGCGTTGAAGAAGGAGTATTATTGGCCGCAGGAGATTTAGGGGAATTTAATCTTAAGCAAAAGCGACTATCCAAAGAACAAGTCCAAAATTTAGCCCCATATTTAAGTTGGAAGGAAGGATATCTAGCCTTCGAAAAAGCAACCATGGACGAAGTCAAAAAGCAGTTAGAGCGTAAATATGATATTCAGGTATTGTTTGCCGAGGAAGATATTGAATCGTTAGAGTTAACCGCCGAGTTAAAAAGTCGCTCGTTGCGGAATGTGTTAGAAACCATTTCACTATCACTTAATCTGAGTTTTGATTTAGATCAGGAAGTGGTCGAATTTAAAAAATTACCATAATACGTTGCATACAGCCCAAGTGCAGACATATCGTGTAAAAATTGGAAGCGCTTTTAGTTGCGCGGATGACTCAACTACTTTAGGTAGGTTTTATTACCGCACAAAAAAACTTTTACTACTGAACAAAAAACCAGCAAATGAGGATACCTATGAATAAACAACATGCGAGACGATGGTCTATGGCAGGAGTTTTTGCCATGGCATTAGTTTTAGCTATTCAGACTGGTAGCACGCGTGCGAATGCGCAGATGATTACCT
>CALKOA010000128.1 GCA_938091655.1 uncultured Balneolaceae bacterium
TTTACGCACGATGGAATTTTTGTGGCAAGAAGGGCATACTGCCCATGCCACAAAGGAAGAAGCCGTAGAAGAAACACTACAGATGCTCGAAGTCTATCGAACATTTGCTGAAGATTTTATGGCAATGCCTGTGGTAACTGGAGTTAAAACGGCTTCAGAGCGTTTCGCAGGCGCCGAGGATACCTACTGCATAGAAGCACTTATGCAAGATGGAAAGGCATTACAAGCGGGTACCTCGCATTTTTTAGGCCAAAATTTTGCAAAAGCTTTTGACGTAACCTTTCAAGACAAAGATGGTGATCATAAATTGGTTTGGGCCACGAGCTGGGGTGTATCAACCCGATTGATCGGTGGGCTGATTATGACTCATTCGGATGATAATGGCTTAGTTCTACCACCAAAACTAGCTCCAAGGCAAATCGTCATCGTGCCAATTTACCGTTCCAATGAAGAACGAGAGATGGTGATAACATACGGCGAAAGTATGTTAAACGAACTCAAAGAGCATGGTATCCGAGCTCATATGGATACTCGAGACACGTACAAACCTGGGTTCAAATTTGCGGAACATGAAGCTCGCGGAATTCCATTGCGTATTGCCATAGGGCCAAGAGATGTTGAAAACAATAAAGTGGAATGGGCACGTAGAGATACATTAAGTAAAGAAATTACAGAACGCGAAGGTTTAGGAGCTCGTGCCGCTGTGCTTTTGAATACCATCCAACAAGATCTTTATAATAGAGCTCTAGCTAGGCGGGGTGAGATGACTAGTGAAGTAGAAACGTACGATGAGTTCAAAGAGGTGCTGGAGCAAAAGGGTGGATTTATTTATGCGCATTGGGATGGTACAGCCGAAACCGAAGAGCGTATAAAAAATGAGACTAAAGCAACCATACGCTGTATTCCATTGACCGAGGCTACACCTGGTACTTGTATGGTTACCGGAAAAGCCTCTAACCAAAAAGTTCTTTTTGCTCGAGCCTACTAATAGATTTAACCAATTGAACTAAGTCTCATCTAATTTACAACGATGAACCCATCATCAAGGCATCCTTGGCACCGACAATTACACCCCTTTGGATTATATGGGGCTCGAGGATCGCGCGAATTGGATCGAGCTACCATTGAAGATTTTGGAATCTCAGGGGAATCTCTAATGGAAATAGCTGGCACTAGAGCAGCTGATTGGATTCAACAGCATGAATTACCAAATGCTCAAGGTATTATATTGGCCGGGAAAGGTAATAATGGTGGTGATGCGTATGTGGTTGCTCGGCTTTTGTATGAATGTGGCATCCAGGTTCAGGTATTTTCACAAGTTCAGGTGAGCAGCCTTACCGCAGATGCCCGTTTGAATGCACAACGATGGTTGTCCATGGGTGGCGAAATCACCGCATTTGTTGATGCGGAAGTAGCAAAGAAAGAAAATCATCCTGAAAAAATTAAGGTTGAGAGGGAAAACCAGTCACTAAATAAAAGCGCTAAAACCCATTTTTCAAAGGCCCTTGCTACCGCAGATTTTATCGTAGATGGCCTGCTTGGTATTGGAATTAATGGCCCTGTTAGCGCCTCTTACGAGGAAATCATTAACTTGGTGAACAAAGCCTCAAATGCTGGTATGATCCGTATGTATGCCCTTGACATACCTTCTGGGTTACATCCTGACACAGGAAGGTGTGTGAGCAGTGCCATTTCAGCTGACTTTACTTTTTGTTTTGGCGGAATTAAACCGGGATATTTTTTAGAAGATGGACCAACATTTTGCGGTCAAATCATCCGCTGCGAACTCCCCATTCCATCATCATACAAAGAAGCACACCAGTTTATCATTGATGAGGATTGGGTCCAACGGGTTCAGGGGCTGGACGCATCAACCAGAAAAAATCGTACGCATAAATACAGTCAGGGGGTTATTTACATTATAAGTGGCGCTTCAGGCATGACGGGTGCAACCATTTACGCCGCAAAAAGTGCCTGGGCTCAAGGTGCCGGGGCAGTTCAAATCATTTGCCCTGGAGGGCTGATGAACCTGTATGATTATCATGTACCTGAAATGGTTAAAGTGGGCATTGGTTCGGAAACAAACACAGAACTCAGCTACGATCATACCTCAGAGATATTGAGTGCTCTTTCTAAAAAAGACGGGCTATGTGTTATTGGACCTGGACTGGGACGGAATGAACAGGCTATGAAGCTTACTCAAAGTTTATTAGAAGAGTATCAAGGCCCTTTACTCTTAGATGCCGATGCAATGTATGCTTTGAGCCCATCCATTCTCGAAAAAAGACCTCGTGAGCAGAAGCTGGTCATGAGCCCGCATAAAGGTGAGTTTGCTCATATGTTCTCGGTTTTGTTCCCAGATCATGAACAAAAACCATCGAGCGAGGCTGAACGCATAGCGTGGGCTGAGCAGATGGCAAAAAAGTTTGGGATTTGGATAGTGAGCAAAGGACTTCCAACAGCGATTTGCACCCCAGAAGGATTTTCGTATTGGACACAATATGACACTACTCTTTTTAATAGGACAGGATTTGGTGACGTACTCAGTGGAGCTATGGCAGCAATGATGCTAGAAAGCTCATCGGTGGATTTGGCTTTGGTCAAGGCCTGTCTACAAAATTGGGAACAAGCTCAAGACGTCCTCAGTATTAAAGAGCATCTAAGCCCGGACGATCTAGTGTAAGTGAGATATTGCTTACCGTAATTATGTACTTTTAAGAAAAATGATCCAAAAACGTATCAACGGTATTCTGGGTTGATACATGATCAACAATTACATATGGTATGAAAATCGATTTTATTGACCTCATTCAACGATTTAGGGTGCTCATTGGGGGACTTTACATTACAACTACCTTACTCATTCTGTTTGGCACACTCATGCCCGGCTCTAATCTCCCCGAGTACAAAGTTTTTAATTATGATAAACTAGTTCATGCCGCGGCATTTATGACCTGGACTTTAGCAACAGGAATTACCTGGCGAGCCTTTCAACCAAAACGAGCCTCGCTTAATGTACTCATAGTAGCTCCCTTACTTTTTGGTGTTGGCATTGAAATTCTTCAAGGAATTCTTCCAACTAACCGAAGTCCTGAATGGATGGATATTGTTTTTGATGCCTTAGGTACTTTTTTGGGCCTGTTGATTTATCTTTTACTTTTGCGGATTAAAGACCAAAATGAGCATGTAAAAAGTGAACATTAATGTTGCGACGCTTCAAAAAATTTGGTTTCTTTTGTATTCAAACTAATTCTAATTGGGCATTCATCATGATAACTGACAGGAAACAAGCAAAAGCCGACTTAAGACGTAGTTACAATGTGTATCTGCAACTAGGTCTTATCGTGGCTTTACTATCATTTATTGGGTTGGTTCGTATCAATTTATACAGCGAGCCTCCTGCACCCCCTCCGGTAGAAGAACAGGAAGAAGTGGTAATGGAAGAGGTGATCCAAACAAAGCAAATTGAAACTCCACCCCCACCACCAAGACCACCGGTTCCAGTAGAAGTACCAAATGATGAAATTATAGAAGATGAAATCATCGACCTAGATACGGAATTGGATTTAGATGGGCCGCTGGATTTACCCCCTCCACCCCCACCAAAAGAAGATGAACCTGAAGATGATTTCTTTGTTGTTGTAGAGCAAATGCCCCAACTTCGTGGAGGTCTAGCTGCATTACAGCGTAAGGTTTCTTACCCTGAAATGGCACGACGAGCAGGTATTGAAGGCCGAGTCACCGTACAGTTCATTGTAAACGAACAAGGTAGAGTTGAAAACCCGCGAGTGATTCGTGGAATTGGCGGTGGTTGTGATGAAGAGGCACTAAAAGCTGTCCAAAGCGCTCGATTCACACCTGGTATGCAACGAGGTAGACCCGTACGAGTACAGTATAGTTTACCTATTGTTTTCCGACTACAGAACTAAGTCTTTGGCTCATGTAATTCTTAACTGAGTCACTTGCAAAATTTAAAAAGCCCACTCACTGGTGGGCTTTTTTTATGGTTTAAGTTTTTTCACCAACTATAGTGCTTTGACTTGTTCGGTAAACTGAGTCAACACCTTCCTCAGATTATCGAATGCAACCCACTCGTGCGCTAAAGTCAAATTAACCCAACGTATCTCGGTTATTCCTTCTTCTAACTGTGGCGAATAACGATTTCTAGTTGAATTCTTAGGTTCATTAATCCTTCCCTGAGAGCGTGCACTTGAAATCCTATGCTCTTGAGCATCTATCATCCCGTACCAGTAGGTGGTTTTATGATAACTTTTATTCTTTTGCTCATATTCATGAGTGGTTGTCCCAATAAAATGAGTAATGATAGGCTCCTCAATGCCTACCTCCTCTTGTACTTCTCGACGAGCAGCATAAGCAACAGTCTCATTTTTTTCAACCTTCCCTTTAGGGATATCCCACAACCCGTTTCGATGAATTAACAACACCTCCAAACATTGCTCCATGGATTGCTTGGTTCTGTTCAGGTTCGAAGAACCTACTTTAGATTTGTTGTACCGAAATACCACACCACCCGCGGCACTAATCTTCTTTTGTTTCACTAGATCCTGTATCTCCCTGAGCTTCCTCTTTACTCGATGCTGAGTTCGTATCCCCTTTCTTAACCTCATCGGCATAATTAAGGCGGAGATTGGTCAGGCTTTGATCCAAATACGACTTCAATTCATTGGGCAGATTTCCTTTGGTATATTCAGCTAATGCATTTAGAGTGTCAATTGCATACTTAGCAGACCCCAAATCCCTCTCTATTTTGTCGGTTGCGGGATTCTTAATTTTCCCTAAACCCATCATTCCAATTTGCTGATGCTGTTGAACTAACATCATAAATAATAGTTGTTTTTGTTGGTCTTCGTTTAAGTTCTTTAAATCGTCCATAGGTTGTTAGAAAAAATTCAATGAAAGTTATTATGGTTAAAAATAAGTATTTAAGCAGTCAAAAAAACGAGTTCATACTCTTCTGATTATCCCTGTCTTTCTTTTTAAATTAGATTCAATATAAGCTAGAACTTCCCTATTTTTGTTTTCGCTTTGAAAGAAATAGCTTCGCAAGGAATGAAAGAATAAAGTGAATAGTTTTGTTTTCTGAATGAGTATAAATTTATAGCCATTAAAGAAGACAGCTGTTGAAGATGACCCAAATTCAATGTCATATTCAATTCAGTCACTTAATACTAAAAATCTTTTCGAAGCTCTTCAAATTCATCACTTAAATCCCCTCATCATTCATCCATTCACATTATGAATCGCGTACATAATTTTAGCGCAGGCCCTGCCATTTTACCCCTAGAAGTACTTCAACAAGCACAAGCGGACTTAGTAGACTACCAAGGCACCGGTGCTTCCATAATGGAAAAAAGCCATCGGGGCGCTGACTACACTCAGGTTCATGAAGAAGCAACGGCCTTGCTTACAACTGTTTTGGATCTGGGTGATGATTTTGAAGTGCTCTTTTTACAAGGAGGGGCTAGCACTCAATTCTTGATGGCCCCAATGAATCTGCTTTCCAAAGGACAGACTGCTGACTACATCAATACAGGGGCTTGGTCTACAAAAGCCATTAAAGAAGCAAAGGCTTTTGGAGAGGTACATGAAGTATACAGCGGAAAAGAAGGGAACTTTACGCACATTCCTACACAAGAAGAGTTAGCCCTAAGTGAGCACGCACGCTATGTGCATTTCACCTCTAATAACACCATTTTTGGCACACAGTTCGCCACCGAACCGGAAACATACGGGATACCTCTGGTCTGCGATGCCTCTTCAGATTTTCTATCCAAGCCCATTGATATTACCCGTTATGGTATCATCTATGCAGGAGCTCAAAAAAATCTAGGCCCAGCTGGTGTTACTATTGTGATTGCTCGGAAAGATGTGCTAGAAGGAATTAGCAAAACAGATATTCCAACCATTATGGACTATCGCACCCACGTTCAGAATCTATTTAACACCCCTCCTGTATTTCCAGTGTACATGGTTAAATTAGTCTTAGAATGGATTCAAAGCAAAGGAGGCATTTCATATTTTGAACGCTTTAACTTGGAAAAAGCTAATCTGTTATATTCTGCTATAGACGAAGATGACTTCTACTCTGGCACTGCGGACCTAGCTTCTAGGTCCTTAATGAATGTGACCTTTAGACTACCTTCAGAAGAATTGGAAAAAAAGTTCATCCAAGAGGCTACCGCCGCTCATTTAGATGCTCTGAAAGGACATCGCAGTGTAGGCGGTGTTCGTGCTAGTATTTATAATGCCTGTCCTATGGAAAGTGTTCAGGCATTGGTAGCTTTCATGGCAAATTTCAAAGCAAAACATGGGTAACCAACAAACGCCCATCACAGATACCTAGAACCAGATTGTTTTTATGTGATCAAGGGTGTTAGGCACAAAAATTAACATGTAAAGTATTCCCCAGATAGCACCCGCTAAATGGGCTTCGTGATTAATTCTTCCCTCACGCTTACCAGCCCAAATACTGTAAACCACAAATAAACCTCCGAAAATGACAGCCGGTATACCTATAGGTATGAACATGAGGTAGAGTGGAGTAAACGGAAACAAAACAATGAAGGCAAATAATACGCTCTCAATAGCTCCGGATGCCCCAATAGTGGCGTAATTTGGATTGTCTTTATGTTTGATAAGTGAGGGTATAGAAGAAGCAATTAGACCACTCATATACAGAATAAAAAAATGCTCAGAGCCAATACTACGCTCCAAAACCGGCCCAAAAAATAATAGGGTGATCATGTTAAAAAGCAAATGTGTCCATCCGCCATGCAAAAAACCTGAACTCACTAATTCATACCATGCTCCCTTTCGGACTGTTCTGTAAGGCATATGCATCCCTTTTTCCATTATGTTTGGGTTGGTTTGTGACCATAGAAAAACGCCTACATTTATGGCAATTAAAAAGTAACTAAGCATTCTTATCTGTTTTGGGTTTAGGTGTGATGCGGCTTATAAGAGACCATAGCAATATACAGAGCTTGGTATTGATTGTATTGCAGATTTTAGTAAAACAATGGTACATTCTACCTTATCACCGATGACTGCATTGCCGAAGTAGCTCAGTGGTAGAGCAACGCTCTCGTAAAGCGTAGGTCGTGGGTTCAAATCCCATCTTCGGCTCTTCTGCTAATCATCCTTCAATCTCAATGATCACTTATCCTATGGCTATGTCCTTTTCATCCATCTTTAGTCGATATATTCCACTTCTTTGCATCGTACTTTTGGTCGTAATCTTCACCAATTGTGGTATTGTCCGTGAATCATCTCTGGTTACAGAAACCCCAATTGAAACTACCCAAAATAGAACACAATCGACCCCATCCGAAGGAGGTGACCTTGGTTCGCTTGTTTTTGGTATAGGTGAGGAGGTAACCGTTGAACAACCAAGCTCTCCCACCATCATAGAGGCGACCTCCACAAACAATCCTATTAGCAACAAAAATTATGATTACTCAAGTCCACAAATAATCACCCAAAATCTACCTGCTGGAGTAGCCTTTATCCAAACGGGTATAGCTAGTTGGTACGGTCCTGATTTCCAAGGTCGTAATACGGCAAATGGAGAGGTCTATAATATGAATGAGATGACGGCTGCACATAAATCCCTCCCCTTCAATACACAGGTCATCGTAGAAAACCAGACCAATGGAAAACGGATACAGCTACGCATAAACGACCGGGGTCCATACGCTAAAAATAGGGTAATTGATTTGTCTAGAGCGGGAGCTGAAGCCCTCGAAATGATTGGTCCAGGTACGGCACCAGTAAAGATATTTGTTCTGGACGATGGAACCGGTAATGTCTATCCGACCACGCCTCATTATACAGTACAGTTGGGCTCGTATGACAATAGGGCTGCTGCAGAACAAAAATCAGCTCAAATTCTAAGTAGCTATGTTGCCGAAGTACAAGTTAACGGAATGAACTTTTACCGTGTATATTTTGGCGATTTTGAAAATCCAGTGATTGCGATAGAAGCCATGAATCGCCTCAAAGGACTAGGCCATGAAGGATTTATTAAGCAGATCAATAAATAATTTTTTTGGGATTGATTTGCTAAGACTTTGAGTTAAATAGGTATCAAAAGAAATATACTACTATGAAAAAGAATATTATTGTTATCGGGAGTGGATTTGGAGGTTTGGGCGCCGCATCTCGTTTATTATCTGCAGGTCATAATGTAACCATTTTAGAGAAGAGAGATAAATTAGGTGGGAGAGCCTATGTTTACGAGCAGAATGGCTTCAAATTTGATGGTGGGCCAACCGTTATAACCGCTCCATTTCTGTTTGATGATATCTGGACAGCGGCAGGTAAAAAACGAGAAGATTATGTTGAATTCGTTCCATGTGACCCATTCTACAGAATTTTTGATCACACCGGAAAAAGTTTTGACTATAACAATGATCATGAATTTACTCTAAATGAGATTGATAAATGGAGTCCCGAAGACAAACAAGGTTACGAGGACTTCTTAGCAACTACGAAACCTATTTTTGATAAAGGGTTCACTGAATTAGCAGACAAGCCATTTTTAAAGGTAAGCGATATGTTAAAAGTAGCGCCAGACCTTATTCGCTTACAATCGCATAAAAATGTATACAAATATGTGTCTCAATTCATCAAAAACGATTTTTTAAGACAATGCTTTTCATTTCACCCACTATTGGTGGGGGGAAATCCCTTTGATACTACCTCTATTTACGCCATGATTCATTATCTCGAGCGAGAGTGGGGGGTCCATTATGCATTGGGTGGAACTGGAGCCATTGTAAACGCATTTGAGCAATTAATTACGGAACAAGGTGGAAAAATCCATTTAGAAACCGAAGTAGATGAGATTCTTGTTACCAATGGTAAGGCAACGGGCGTTCGCCTGGGTAATGGAGAAATCATGGAGGCCGATACGGTAGTATCGAATGCCGATGTAGCCTTTACCTACAAAAATATGATTAAGCCCACGCATCGCAGAAAGTACACGGATCGAAAAATTGCACGTACTAAATACAGTATGTCGCTCTTTGTCATATACTTTGGTACCGATAGGCAGTATCGAGATCAAGGACTAGCCCATCATAATATTATATTAGGTCCTCGATATAAAGCACTACTTGACGATATTTTCGACAATAAGTTAGTAGCGGAAGATTTTTCGCTTTATTTACATATGCCCACCATTACCGACCCGAGCATTGCTCCAGATGGGCATGAAGGTTTTTACGTGCTCTCACCTGTCCCTCACTTAGACAGTGGTACTGACTGGGAAAGTTTTGCTCCTACCTATAAAAAAGCAATTATGGACTTCTTAGAAGAGAATTATCTACCTGATTTGTCCAAACACTTAGTCGCGGAGCATTACATCGATCCCCTACATTTCCAAGACGTACTAAACAGCTATAAAGGTTCAGCCTTTTCTGTACAGCCCATTTTAACACAATCGGCATGGTTCCGACCCCACAATAAATCCGAAGACGTAGATGAACTATACTTCGTTGGAGCAGGAACACACCCAGGAGCT
>CALKOA010000129.1 GCA_938091655.1 uncultured Balneolaceae bacterium
AAACACATCCGCATCTCCATCACGCAACTCAACGGCTTCAAACTCGCCCGTAGAGGCTCCAGAGGGAACAGCTGCACGCCCCATATTTCCGGTATCCAGTATAACATCCACCTCTACAGTGGGGTTTCCGCGCGAATCAATAATCTGGCGGGCTACAATATCTTCAATAAAACTCATAATAACTCCTTTGGTTGGTTCGATAAGTGCATCCCTAAAGGTACTAGGATTTACGCTTAGCATAAAGCGCGAATGCGAATAGTTTTCGTACCTTAACATCCATGTGTTCAAAATCCATGCGCATACACTAAAAAAAACTCAAATCTTAGCAAAAAATACCTCTATTTATGTCCCTTCACCCTTGGATTATTCTCTTCGATATCGATGGAACCTTGCTTACCGTAGACCGTACCTTCAACCGCCCCTTGCTCCGAAGCATCATCGATGAGTTACATATTGACTACCCTGACATGGAAAAAGATCCCTTTTCAGGGAGAACGGACTATGATATCATTTCATCCTTTTTAGTCCATCACGACAACCAAGAAGAGCTATATCAAGAGTTCAAAGCGATATATTTAGAGCGCCTATCTGAGGAGATCCAAGAACATCATGTACTTCGGCACGACTATGTAGATGAGGCATTGGAATACTTTTCTGGACCCACCTTCATCAGAGGGCTCCTCACGGGTAACTATCCAGATGCCGCGGTAACAAAATTGCGCGCAGCAAACATCCATCAAGAGTTTAGTTTTGGAGCCTTTGGCGAATTTCATTCCGACCGAAACATGCTTCCTCAACTTGCGCTCGAGCACATTCAAGACTCGCTGGCCGTCAACCCCGATCCCCAGCGATTCCTCATCATTGGAGACACGCCGCGTGATGTAATTTGCGCAAAAAGCGCCCGCATGAAGTGCGTAGCGATCACAACCGGTAAATTTTCGCGAGAAGAATTAGCCGAGTATGAACCTGATTTAATCATCGATTCCCTGGCTCATCCAGCAGACTGGTTCCAAAAAATTACTACTGGTTAATGTATATCTAAGTCGTGGGTAAGAACTGGCTTAATCCCGCGCCCACATCTTACCGAATACAAACGTTATCTGAACAGAACCTAAGAAATTCACAGGATCGTTTGAACGTTCGTAGGCATCTGGAATTTGATCTTGATTCAGATCTACAATGACCCCGTTTGAGCGTACTGGTTTAAAAGGCTCCATAATTTGTAATCCATCGGGTATATAATAGAAGGTATAGCCAAATTGAAAACTTTGAAGTTGTGCAAAGTTGTCCCCAAAATCGATGCCCAACACCCATTCACCCGTCATTGCAAGGGATGTTTCAAGCTCATTCCAACCCTCAAAAACATCGTTCACTGGTTCATACACCAAAAACTCGTTTACATTTGCTTCACGAAAACCGTTTTCATTATAGTCTTCAAAGTAAGGCAACACAAACACCATTGCCCCGCCCAAGCTAACCGAACTGTGCACGCGGAAATTGTCGGTAATTTGATTCGGGAAAAATCGTTTCTTGAGGCCCATTGTCAAAGGAGTACTCAAAACGCGTTTGAATTTACTTGGCACAACTCGATTACCAAAATAGTAATCAATGTACGTCTGTTCACTTGGATCTCGCACTCCACTAATGCTTAAACTTACTAGTGCTTCGGTGTAGGGTCGTAACGAACGTCGGTATTGCGCACCAAGTTGAAGGCCAAAATCATTTAAGCCGATTCGAAAACCTAATCCTGAACGATAGCCTTCGTCAAACAAATTGCGAGAAACATTAATACCCTCCAATTCAGGCTCCCCAAATACATACCCTTGCTCATTTTCGTTCGCCTGAGTCTGAGCTAATGATTGTTGAGGCGCAAACACACTCAACAACAATCCCATAATACATACTAAAGATAAAGTAGGAACGGTGGCTGAGAGTCGTATGTAAACTATTTTTGCTCTTAGCATTTCAAAAAATAGAGTTAGATGGTAATCTCGAAGAGATAAATAAGCATATGCTGCTTTCTAAAGTTTGTACTAAACAAATACTCTTGTTAAAGTAATAGTTTAAAACATCAAAGAATAAACAAAAAAAATAGAATTTCTTATTGCCTTAAATACAGAACATGTTATTTTTTAACGGAAAACAGGCAATAGCCGTCCGCTACTTTATTTTAAGCTACAATTGGTTTATTCTACGCCATTGAAAAAAACAGCGATCGTTTATTGTCTTTCAGAAAACCCAGTGGAATGAATTCTCACACTACCTTTCTTATTTATGGCCCTTCGGCAACCTTACTCCGAATGGCTTCCAAATTATTTGAAAAACACAAGCCCAAGTTTTTACATACTCGAAACTTTGATGAACTCAAGCATACTCAATATGTCGCAGTTTACGAAGAGTATGAAAAACAAATCAATTCCAGTGTTACCCTAACATGCATTGTGGAAAGTAACCCAAAGCAAACCAAAATCATCCTTAAAAAAACCGGCGGACGTATGGGTTTTAGAGGTAGCTCACTATCCGAAGAGCGAAGCATGGATTCCCTAGTGAATGATTTCATATTTGATTTTGGAAAGCGTTATGGCTTAACCGTACAAGAAGAACGAGTTTCTGACGCTATAGGCGACGAATAATGCAAGATAGGTCATGGACGGTGCTCAGTTTATTGGACTGGGGCACGGAATACTTTAAGCAAAAAGAGGTTCGCAATCCGCGATTTAGCATCGAGTGGTTGTTATCCCATGTGTTAGAAGTAAAACGCCTAGACTTGTATTTACTCTTTGAGCGCCCCCTCCACTCCGCGGAATTAGAGCGCCTACGTCCGATGGTTCAACGTCGCGGAAAGCACGAACCTCTACAGTACATCACGGGAAAGGTAGATTTTTTCGGAATTGAACTTTCGGTGGCTTCTGGGGTTTTAATCCCTAGGCCGGAAACCGAAGAGCTAGTTGAATATATTCTAGCCTCACATGACAAAGATGCCCCTAAAAAACTAATTGACATAGGAACCGGCTCTGGCTGCATAGCCTTAGCCATAAAAAAAGAACGTCCTAATTGGGAAATATGGGCCACCGACCTCTCCGAAACCGCCCTGCGAGTCGCCCAACAAAACGGAAATGAACTCGGCTTACAAGTGCAATGGTTTCAGGATAATGTTTTTGCCCCAGAGTTATTGCGCCATCATCCCGAGCTTGTACACTCTTGTGATATATTGGTGAGTAATCCTCCCTACATACTCAAAGAGGAACGGGAAGCCTTAGATCGGGAAGTACGTGAATTCGAGCCAGAAGAAGCTCTGTTTTGTAGCTCTACCCATCGTATGTATTCCGCACTTATCGAGCATGCAAAGTCCTTGCTCCTTCCACACCATTCTCAAATGTACTTTGAGGTTCATGAACAGTGTGCCCATGAGGTTCAGAATATTTCAAAAGACTACGGATTCAACGCAGAAATTCGACACGATTTAGCGGGTAAAAACCGGTTTATAACAAGCACTCTTAGCTCATCCTAAAATGAGCCAAGCTGCTTGGGTAATTTAGCCACATTATATTCTTCACTAAGCGCCATAAATTACTCTCTAACAAAGGACTCAAAAAGAATTTCATGTTTTGCAAAAAAATGTGGATAACTTGTTGAAAAGTACTCAAAAAAATTCCAGTTGTGGCGAAAACTTTGAAAACAACCTTGTTAAGGCAATGTTACCCCAATATTACCGGTCTTACTAAGTTTACCGCTGACTCTATATTAATACTGTTTTATATAGCTTTACGGCTAATTACAAACTGTGGATAACTTCAACAAGTAGCCAACTATTAGGTTTGACAAGTAACTAAATTATTGTCATTTTCAATCCAAGAAAAAATCGCGCTAAATAGCCAAATGTGTGGATAACTTTAAAAAAGCGCCGTCGAAGTAGATGAAACAAGGATTTATTGATGTATATAACGTGTAGGAGGTCTTAAGCATTGCAAAAGGAATCGGCAGAGGTAACCTGGGAGAAGTGTCTCAGCATTATAAAGGACAATATTAGCTATCAAAAGTATAAATCTTGGTTTGAACCTATACGCGCTATAAGTCTATCAGAAAACATCCTAACTATTCAAGTACCTAGTCAGTTTTGGTATGAGTGGCTAGAAGAGCATTACTATACTATGTTGCGCTCGACCCTATCCAAAGTCATGGGCGAACACGGTAAGCTTGAGTATTCAGTTGTCATGGAAAAATCTGACCAATATGAGCACAACAAATCAATACGGCTGCCACAACGACCTATGCCTCCGGTTCAAGACCAACATATCCAGAGTTATCCCGACTATTCTCCTGACCGAATAGAAAATCCTTTTGTTATTCCTGGAATTCGAAAAACTAAAATAGATTCCAACTTAAATGGTTCTTACGTTTTTGAACGCTATATAGAAGGCGACTGCAACCGCTTAGCTCGTTCTGCTGCCATGGCTATTTCTGACAATCCTGGTAGTAATTCATTCAATCCTTTTTTTATTTATGGTCCTACCGGTCTAGGAAAAACCCACTTAGTTCAGAGTATAGGGAATCGAATTAAGCACAAATATGGGGACGAAAAATCGGTTCTTTACATCTCCTCTGAAGCATTTACCAATGAATTTGTGCATGCAATCCGAAACAATCGTGCCAGCGAATTCTCTATGTTTTACCGCAATATCGATGTACTTATTGTAGATGACATCCAGTTTTTTAGTGGTAAAGAAAAGACTCAAGAAGAATTCTTTCACATTTTCAACGCGCTCCATCAAGATGGTAAGCAAATTATTCTTAGCAGCGACCGTGCGCCAAAGGATGTTCCTGATATTGAGGAGCGACTTATTTCTCGATTTAGTTGGGGGCTAAGTGCTGACCTGCAAATGCCGGAATACGAAACTCGCTATGCTATACTAGAGCGTAAAGCAAATGACAATGGTATTGAAATCCCCGGCGACATACTGGAATTCATAGCCCACAATTTCAAATCCAATGTCCGGGATTTAGAGGGAGCCATTATAAAACTGTTGGCCCATGCGTCTCTACAAAACCTCGATGAAATTGATCTAGCCATGGCTAAGCGCGTTCTCAAAGACATGGTCAAGGATTCACACACTCAGATTTCTATTGAATCCATCCAAAATTACGTCTGTGAATACTTTGGAATAGACACCAATAAAGTGCGAGAGAAAACCAGAAAACAAGAAATTGTAGAAGCGCGACAAATAGCCATGTACCTATCTAAACGTTTCACAAAATCGAGCCTCAAAACCATTGGGTTGCACTTTGGGGGACGAGATCATTCCACGGTAATTCATGCTATATCAACCGTAGAAGAACGAATGACCACCAGTCCTAAACACAAACGCATTCTGGAAGAGCTGCACCAACGAATCGAGGTCGCTAGTCTATAACAATTAGACCCAGCTGTCATAAAGAGTTCAAACCAACGCCACGGCTCATGGAGCATACCGACCTTCTTACTCTAAAAGCCTTACGCTATCATGCTTTTCACGGAGTGCATGCCATCGAACGTGAGCAAGGCAATACCTTTGAGGTGGATGTACTCTTCCGCGCGGAACTACGCCAAGCCGGCGCCCGCGACCAATTGGATTTAACTGTGGACTACGAAAAAGCCGAACAAATCATCAGTGCCATCATGCTTGGTCCCTCCGTTCACTTAATCGAAAAACTGTGTGTGGACATCGGAGAGCAACTAATGAACACCTTTCTTCTGGTCGATGTAGTTCAAGTCGTTGTTCGAAAACTAAACCCGCCTATTAGGGTCCCTACCGCTTATTCCGAGATAAGCATGCGGTGGCAACGATCTAGTGAGTAAGCACAATTGAGCAAGAATAGCCCGCATAGCACTCCGGATAGCCTTCCCTCAGAGCCGCTAACGGTGAACCCAAGAACGGAAGATTCTGCACAATCTGTTTTTATTGCTCTAGGGTCAAATGAAGGTGATTGCAAAGCACATTTAATACAAGCTCGATTATTCCTAGAAGAAATTAGTTCTTCACCGATACAAGCTTCCCGAGTCTACCAAACAGAACCCATTGGCCCCTCTGACGACGACTTTTTAAATGCGGTTATTCATATTAGCTGGGTAGGCAGCCCAGAGGCTTTGCTGGACCGGTTAAAAGAACAAGAACGAATACAAGGCCGCCCCTCTCGATATCCCAAATGGACTTCCAGAACCTTGGATCTTGATATCATAGATTTCGGTGGGCTCATTCTGAACAATGACCGCCTACATCTCCCCCATTCTGCCGCAGCAGAACGATTATTTGTTTTACTCCCCCTTTGCGATTTGGCTCCTGAATGGCATGAACCAGTAACCAAAAAAGCTATCTCAGAACTAATCCATCACGCACCAGAAATGAGGATTGAAGTAGGTGCATGGCAATGGGAATAGTGTTAGTTTAGGTTATGCAGGTTGAACCAAGATTTATCGCAATAGAAGGAGTCATTGGTGCGGGGAAAACGACCCTAGCACAGATGCTTTCCCAGCGCCGTCAGGCTAGATTGGTACTTGAAGAATTCGAGGATAACCCCTTTTTACCGAAGTTTTATGAGGACAGAGAACGGTATGCTTTTCAAACACAATTAGCTTTTCTGGCCAGTCGTTTTCGCCAACAACAAAACATGATGAATCAAGATCTTTTTCACACCATGACGGTATCAGACTATATATTCGAAAAAGATCGAATATTTGCACGTTTAAACCTCGACACTGATGAATTAGCTCTTTATGATTCCATTTTTTCCATCATGACGGGTATCGCTGCTCAACCTGATTTAGTGGTCTTTTTACAGTCCTCGGTTGAACGGCTCATGCAAAATATAGACCAACGAGGTAGAGAGTATGAGCAGTATATCACACCAGAATACCTTAAAGACCTAAACGAGGCATACAATCACTTTTTTTATCACTATCAACGAAGCCCTGTGGTCTTCATTAACGTGACTGATGTAGATTTTGTTCAAAACCCCGAGCATCTTTTGTATATTGAAGAGCAATTATTCGAGCGCCCTATATTGGATAATATGCATATACATTTATCGTAAAATTGAGAAATTTCGCTATTTATGACCTTTAAGCTGCTACTATTTTTCTTTTTAATTTGGGTTTTCTTCCGATTTGTGGGAAGAATTTTTTTACCCTTGGCTATTTTCCGTAAGGCTGTAAAAAATGCTCAAAATCAACAACCCTTTAGTAATAATCCATTTTCAGGAACCGGCGGGCGTGGGGGGAGAAAAAAAGATTTTTCAGCTATTCAAGATGCAGAATTCGTGGATTTAAGTGAATCAGAACCTGCTGCTAAGGATAAGGATGGAGCCAAGAAAGCGTCCACAGGAACCAGTGATAATACCTAATACTACAACGACCTAAAACAAGCAATGCCATGAATATTGAAGAAAAACTAAGCCGCGGCTTCGAACTACTCCAAGAAAAAGACATCGACCATAGCTTAGATATTGCTAGAGAGGTCCAGAAAGAAGCGCCCGATACCCCAGAAGGATACTATCTTGAGGCGCTGATCATGCAACAGTTGAATCAAATGGACATTAGTTTTTCTTGCATAGAAAAGGCTATTGACCGTTCCGATAATAACGGGGTTTATTTGAATCTGAGGGGTCATATTCACATGATGAAGGAAGAATTGGAAAAAGCGGAAGCGGATTTTGATTCCGCTATAGAAGCTAGTGATCTTGCAGCAGCTCATCGGAATAAAGTGATGATTATGCTAATGACCGACCGTGGAGCAGATGCCGTAAATTATTTGATAGGGCGAATAAAAGCCGAGCCAAGAGATGCGGAAAATTGGATACTGATGGGAGATATGATTATGAAGGGCGGGCAAAATGATAAAGCTCGCACGTATTATGAGCAGGCAATTAAGATCGATCCCGATAATGAGTATGCCCAGCGACAGTTGGAAGAAATAGACGGATAAGTTGCTGCTATTCTTGCAGTCTATAACTTTTTTGTGCTAAAAATAATTGGGGGTACAAGCTTTTACATGGGTAATAATACCATGGTAATGTTTTGGCCGTTTTCTACGACATAACCCTTAATTAATTCTACATCCATGTTTAAACAAATTACTTTCCCATCCTATTTTTCCTTCCGAACCAGCTTTTTTATTGGCCTTTTTGGTTTATTTCTGGTAAGTAGCACAGTGGTATTTGCACAAGAAGAGAGCTCTAGCAGTCATAATGAATCTGAAGAAAGGCTTCACAAACGTGGTGACCGGACTGAATGGTCTCAACGTGGTGAACGATCTATGCAGAATCGACGAAGTATGCAAAACATTCAAAGAAATAGAAGTAATGATTCGGACCTTCCAAGGCTAGAAAAATATATGGAGCTTGAAACTGAGCTAATCGCCAAAAACCTTAAGCTAAGCAACGAACAAATTGCGGTGTTAGACACTGAACAAGCTGCTTTAGTTGAAAAGTATACCCGTGCCCGTCTTGAAATTGAAGAGAAAGTTAAACAAAAGCGTGAAGATATGAATCTTCGCAGAAGTGCTATGCGAAAAGTTCACCAAGAGAACCCAGATGCAAGACCTTCAAAAGAGGTGCAAAACGCCAGGCAAGAGGCGATGAAAAAAGAGAATGAAGCCCTTGTGAAAGAAGTGATGGAAGCGAACAGGGCGTTAATGAGCGCTTTTCAAAATGATCGAATGCTCATTCTGTTCGATGTTTTAAACGAGGAACAATATCGTGATTATTTAGAGCAACGCTCTTCGATACGTAAAGATATACAAACTAAGCGCTTCAGATAGTATATGCATTTATCGAAGTACCGTTGCGGTTTCTGCTAAGAAAGCAGTATATTTGTAGCCCTTTCCAGCTCACGTGGCGGAATTGGTAGACGCGCACGCTTGAGGGGCGTGTGGCTTAACGGCCGTGATGGTTCGACTCCATTCGTGAGCAC